>JADHXR010000136.1 GCA_016782865.1 Phycisphaerae bacterium | reverse complement strand
GTGCGACATGATCGTCGAGGGCAGTGATATCCGCGCTCGAGCAACGGTTCGTCACCTCGAATACCGCGCCCCAGCGGTTCGAGGCTGTCTCGTCTGGGCTGAACACACGGAAGTTGGCGGGGTTGAGTTTCATCACGTCACGGATGAACTGGCCCTGGGCGCGCGTGGCTTCGCCGTCCACGACCCCGGGATTGTCTACCTTGACCGCGTAATCGCGGAAGTTCGGCAGACGCAGGTCTTTCAACAGGAGACCGCCATTGGCGTGCAGATTGGCGCTCATGCGGCGTTCGCCCTGCGGGGCCAATTCCGCGAATTCCGAATGCAGCTTCCCGCTCTTGTCGAACAACTCCTGTGGGCGATAGCTCCGCATCCACGTCTCCAGAATCTCCACGTGCCCTGGATGACTCATATCGCCCATCGGCACCTGATGCGAGCGGAATGTGCCTTCGGTTGGTTTGCCATCGACCGCCTTTGGGCCGGTCCAGCCCTTGGGTGAGCGTAAAATGATCATGGGCCAGCGAGGACGGATCTTGAATCCATTGACGCGGGCGTCGTTTTGGATGCGTCGGATCTCGGCGACCACCGTGTCGAGTGTGGCAGCCATGAGTTGGTGCATCTTTATCGGATCGTCCCCTTCCACGAAGTGGGGTGTGTAGCCGTAACCGTGGAAGAGCGATTCCAGTTCGTCGCGGGGAATGCGGGCCAACACTGTGGGGCCGGCAATCTTGTAGCCGTTCAAGTGCAGGATGGGCAGCACCGCTCCGTCGTGGACCGGATTGAGGAACTTGTTCGAGTGCCAACTGGTGGCGAGCGGGCCGGTCTCTGCTTCGCCATCGCCGACAACGCACGCGACGAGCAGGTCGGGATTGTCGAACGCCGCCCCGTAGGCGTGGGACAGCGAGTAACCCAGCTCGCCGCCCTCGTGAATCGACCCGGGTGTCTCCGGCGCCACGTGGCTCGGAATGCCGCCGGGGAAAGAGAACTGTTTGAACAACCGTTTCATTCCGTCCTTGTCTTGCGAGATGTTCGGGTAAACCTCGCTATACGTACCTTCGAGGTAAGCGTTCGCCACCAGCCCCGGCCCACCGTGGCCCGGCCCGGTGATGTAAATCACGTTCAGATCGTGTTCCTTTATCATGCGGTTCAGATGAACGTAGATGAAATTCAGGCCCGGCGTGGTGCCCCAGTGACCGAGAAGGCGTGGCTTGATGTGCTCCAGCTTGAGCCGTTTCTTTAAGAGCGCATTGTCATAGAGATAGATTTGCCCGACCGACAGATAGTTCGCAGCGCGCCAATAGGCGTTCATCTTGGCGAGCCGTTCGGGTGTCAACGGCTTGTCCGTTGCCTTCATCTTGTTTGTTTTCATGGTCGAGCTCCTTTTTCAATTGTCAGACCCAAAACGCCGAAAACCGTGCTCGCGATCATCCATTCTTCGTCCGTGCAAATGACGCGGACCGCAACCCGGCCGGCCGCCGTGGAAATCACGCTCTCATTCGCCGAGTTTCGCTTTTCTTCGAGTTCGATTCCAAGAAATCCCAGCCCATCACAAATCCGGGCTCGGACTTCTGGAGCATTCTGACCAATTCCGCCACTGAATACTAATGTTTCCACTCCTCCCAGCACTGCTGCGAACGAGCCGATCCATTTCTTGACCTGGTAGCAAAACAGCGCAACCGCCTCGGCCGCCCGTACGTCCTGCAGTTCACGGTCGAGCAAGTCGCGCATGTCGGAACTGGTTTCAGAAATTCCGAGCAGACCGGATTCATGATTGATGAGATTATTAAACTGTATGGCCTCAGATTCTCCACCTGCATCAGATACCATGCCACCCCTGGATCCAAGTCACCCGGCCGAGTGCTCATCGGCAATCCGGAGGTGGGCGTGAATCCCATACTGGTGTCAATGCTTTTGCCACCATGGACAGCAGTTATGCTTGCGCCATTCCCCAGATGGGCCAGTATCACCCGCCCTTGGGCGGTCTTCGCATCGGCGAGACGAGCGAGTTCCTCCATCAAGTAAGCATAGGACAGGCCATGGAAACCATATCGTTGGATCCCGATCGCGTCGAAACGGCGAGGGATAGGCAAGAGCCGGGCCACACGCGGCATAGTACGGTGAAACGCCGTATCAAAACAAGCTACTTGAGGCAGTTTAGGATAACGTTGCCGTAACGCCTCGATCAATTCAACCTCGGCAGGCAGATGATCCGTATCGTATGGGCTGATGCGGTGCAGTTCATTCAGCAATTCCTGTGTGATACGTTCGGGGTCCGTGTGTTTCATGCCGAAAACCACTCGATGTCCGACGCCGCTGATCAAAGAAAAATCAATCTGTTCTTCGAGCCAATCTATCAGGAAATTTGATACCGACCTGGTATCAGAGGATTCAAGAATGAGACTGCCTTTCCGGTTTCCTGCTGAGTCGCTGAAAGTTAGATTCGTACCTGGCAAACCGATACGGTCAATGCTTCCATGAAAGATCTGTTCCAGGGGTCCGCCTGTCTGATACAATGCGAACTTGATGCTCGACGAGCCGCCGTTGATCGTCAGCACACTGGTGTGAGTGGGTGCTGCGGATGACCGGTTTGTCATTCTGCGACCTCCAATCCAAACGAAGCCAGTTTCGCACATGTGGACCTGTAATCCGTGTGATAGATACCTCGAATTCCCAAGCCTTCCGCGACCTGGACGAACATCAGGAGGTTCTCGATATAGACTACCTGATTAGCCGGAACCTGTGCGATATCGAGCGCAACACGAAAGATGTCCGCATCAGGCTTTCGCAAGTGCACGAAGCAGGAGGAAACGAAAAGATCCACAAAACCATCCAGCTTGAACTTTCGAATGCGATGTGAATTGAGCTCACGTGCTTCATTGCTGACCACCGACACCTTTAATCCATACCGTGCTTTCAGCTTGCGGACCAATTCTATCATTTCTGGATACGGCTTCGACTGGGCGAAAATGAATTTCCGAAACTGAGCCGGAGTAAACGGCCGTTCCTCGTAGAACACCACCCTGCTCAAGTATTCCTTGATAGTGAGCTTGCCCAACTCGTAAGTATCGAAGGCCTGGTTGTGCCTGCTCTCCATCTCTTGCGGATTCAGATCGAACGCCTCGGCCGCCAGTTTGCGGGATACGTGCCCCCATCCGTCGGTGAGCAAAACGCCACCAATATCCAGGAACAAAGCTTTAATTGGACTACTCTTTTTCATTCAGCTTCCTTGAACATAATCGTGCCTCTTCAAGCGGCGTCCAATATGTGGTCCTTGTGGCATTGGTTCTGCTCTAGTGAGACTGCCTTTCCTTACACCACCCTCTTAAAGTCGATGTATCCACGCTCCACATTTGTGCTAACCAGTTGCACACGGATCCCGTGGCCGACATCCATGCCTTCAAAACCGCTCTCCAGTCTTCCTTCAATTGGCGGATGCAGGAGACGGACCCACGTGCCTTTGTCAGATGCACCGGTGACGATGCCATCGAACTGCTCCCCCGTCTTTGAAGAAAGCAGCATGGCCGCCGCTGATTTGGCAACTAATCGCTCTACCTTTTTGGCATCATTTTCCTTCTGAGTGCAATGCGTTGCCAGCTCCACCAATTCATCCTGGCTATAGGGCATAGGCGATCCGCCCAATGCCGCCTTCAGGATACGCTGAGTGATCATATCCGGGAACCGGCGGTTGGGAGCTGTTGAGTGGGTGTAATCTTTGACGGCAAGGCCAAAGTGACCGGGTGCCGCCTCATCAGGGAATTCCACGACATATTCACCGGATCCGAGCAATTTGATAACGCTTAGAGAAAGATCAGGAAAACGGAGAGGATCAGCAGCTTTTGCCGATACCAGGAATTGCTCCAGGGCTTTTGAGTCGGGCTTCATAGGTAACGTTGAGCCCTGCTCTGCGGCAAGCTCGATGATCCGATCCCAGCGTTTGGGTATGCTCACTACACGCCGCAGTGACATATACTTTTTAGATGCAAGGTATCGCGCGGTAACACCGTTGGCGGCGATCATGAAGTCCTCAATAATTTCTTTGGCCCTGTTCTTTTTTTCGGCTTTCAAGTCCTTGAGCTCATCTCCGTCAAAGACCGGACGTGCTTCTATTGTTTCGAAGTCAAGCGCACCGTGCACGTACCGGAGCGTTTTCAGTTTCTGGGCTAAGTGGTCCTGGAGTCGAAGGTTCTCTTCGAAACCTTTGACCGTGCCGATCTCTTGCGGCATCGGGCCATTACCATCGAGCCAGGCGGCAAGGCTGTTGTAGGCAAGCTTTGCACGATTACGGACCGTCGCTCCATAGAGGTCCGAACTCTGGAGTGATCCATCCCCGGCTAGAACCATTTCAATGACGATGGCAAGGCGGTCTGATCCATAGTTGAGAGAGGTAAGATCCGTGGAGAGTTTCTCAGGCAGCATCGGAAACGTCTCGGCAACAGTATAGACCGAGGTGGTGTTTTGCCGCGCGTGATCGTCAAGTACCGACTGCTTCTTAACGACAGCGTCAACGTCAGCAATGGCGACAAGGACCTTTGCGACCCCGTTGGGCATTGCTTCGGCAACGGTAAGCTGGTCCAGATCACACGAATCATCGTTGTCGATTGAACACCAGAGAAGGTTCCTGAGATCTCGCGCAGATTCCTCAGTTAGCGTCGCCGGCCCGTGGATTCCATCGAGCTCAGCGATCGCTTGAGTAGAAAAATCCGGAAAAAAACCTCTTTCCATCATAACCTGACGTGCAATTTTCTTTAAGAGATAGCGGTTCTGTCTGCCGTCGGTATTCGTCATACTATCACCTTTCTGGAATACCATCTTGTGATTTCTTGCTCCATGAATTCATTCTCCAAACCTCTGAATAAGCCAGGCCTTATCGGTATCGGTACGCGCCTTTTCCAATAGTTGAACGGAATAATGCGTCCCGTTCCCGAAAGGAATCCCTTATACATCCATAAGGTCTCTCTCTAATTACTCTGATGACTTTTTTATCAAGGTTTCCATCAGCTTGTCGAACGGCTCATCGAATTTCTTGACGCCTTCGTCTTCAAGCTGCCAAGTCACCTTGTCGATACTGATCCCGAGTTCCGGCAATCGTGCCATTATCCAGTTGGCTTGCTTGACATCTTGTTCGAGCCGTGATTCCGGATCGCCGTGATCACGGTAGGCGTCGATGGTTTCAAACGGGACTGTGCTTACAGTGTCGGGTCCGATCAGTGGTTCAATGTATTTGACATCACTGTAGTCCGGATTTTTGGCGCTTGTGCTGGCCCAGAGCAACCGCTGTACACGAGCACCTTGAGCAGCCAGCTTCCTAAACCGGTCGCTGCCGAATATCTCTTTGTAGATCTGATAAGCCGCCTTGGCACTCGAGATGGCCACTTGCCCACGTACCTTCCTGGCAATCTCCGTCTTCTTACCGCCTGAATCGAAGAATTTCTCCACCAGATGATCAACCAAGGTGTCAATACGGCTCAAAAAGAAGCTTGCCACCGAGGCTATATGTTTCACGGGTTTACCTTGAACTGCGCGCGCTTCGAGACCTGCAATGTAGGCTTCGGCAACCTGTCGATAACGAGGCAAACCAAAGAGCAACGTTACATTGACATTGATTCCTTCGCAGATGAGTTGCTGGATAGCAGGCAGGCCATCAGACGTCGCCGGGACTTTGATGAAAACGTTGGGTCTGTTCAGTGCAATCCACAATCGGCGTGCTTCCTCAATTGTACCTTTGGTGTCATGCGCCAGATGAGGATTCACCTCCAGGCTGACATATCCATCCTTGCCGTCAGTCTTTTCATACACAGACCTGAATTCATCAGCAGCGTTCTGTACGTCGCACTGGCTTAGAGTTTCATAGATTGCTTTAACATCTTTTGTCTTGAGGGCCATCTCACGAATATCCTGGTCGTAAATATGGCTTTCTGCTATCGCCTTCTCGAAGATGGATGGGTTTGAGGTCATGCCACGCAGTCCATCTTCCTCAATCAAACGTCGAAGCCCACCGTTTGCGATCAGATCGCGTCTAATGTAATCGAGCCAGATAGACTGACCGAACGTTCCCAATTCTTTCAAAGGATTGTCTCTTATGATTGTGCCTCCTTTCTTTCCAGTGCCACAACTTTCGCCAAGCGGCGTTGAAATCGCCCATCGCCACTGAACTTAGCCTGAAGAAATGTTCTTACCAATTCCCATGCCAATGCATGGCCGACCACGAGGCCGCCAAGGCAGATCATGTTCATGTCGTCGTCCTCAACTCCTTGATGAGCCGAAAAAGTCTCATGAATCAAGCTCGCACGTACACCTGCCACTTTGTTGGCGACAACGCAAGCACCTACACCACTGCCGCAAATCGCCACTGCACGGTCAACCTTGCCAGCGGATACTGCTCTGGCCAGCGGAACGACGAAATCAGGGTAATCATCTTCCGGGTTTAGGCCAGAGGCGCCAAAATCCATGACCGCATAACCCAAATCTCTCAGGGCCTTCGCCAGGAATTCCTTTAGCTCAAAACCTCCATGGTCTGCTGCAATTCCGATGCGCATTGTCTTCTATCTCTATCTTGCTTAGTCCCATCATGCTGTTCTTGGAAGTCCCCAACAGGGGCCATGCATATGGTGAGTCAACACTTCAACTGTAGATTCCCTTGCCTGCCCAATCAGATTGTTCTCACATCTATTCACTTCATGAGACTCCCAGTCTTTCTGACACAAGCTTGACAAATTTTTCAGCGACAGCCCGATAGTTGTATTTCTCAACGACCCGTTTTCTTCCAGCTTCGCCCATCTTCCGGCGCAGCTCAGCATCGTTCATCAAATCTGTAAGATACTGTGCGATATCGTAGACGCTTGCCCGGTAATCAACGGTGCGAGGCCTCTTGAATACCACCCTTTGACTTGCCTGGTATCCGGACTCTTCGCCTACCATGGCTTCGTTCATTCTAACCTCCTGAGCAACCGAAGCTAAATATGCGGTTTCGCCATGAACCAGAGTGTCCAGCATGCCCATCGCTTTTATACCTATAACAGGCTTGCCGCAGGCACCTGCCTCAACTTGGACCATCCCGAATCCCTCCAACCGGGACGGCGCAGCATAAATATCACAGGCTGCCAGCAGATAAGGCATGAAATTCCTGGATATCCTTCCGGTGGTATACACGACGTTCTTGTCAATTCCAAGATGTTCTGCCAACCGCAGGTCTGCGATATTCTGCTCCTCCGTCCGCGGCTGAGGCCAAACCTTGCAGACGTATTTCCAGTCGGGAGCTTTCGCATCAATTGTAGCCAGAGCCTGCATGACCTCCTGAGCTCCTTTGGAAGCGGCATCTCCACCTATAGTAAGAATCATTATTTGGTCATCAGCAACACCAAGAGCCTCGCGTACCGCCTTAACCTTTGGATCATTTCTATCACGTGGAACAAACGAATCTGTGTCACAGCCTACAGGAAGAACCTCTATATTCTTACCATTTAGACCATCTCTTATATACACCTTCTTTACCCAGTTAGACGTAACAAGGATAAGTGGCAGCATGTCCAACACCTCATTATAATTGGCCATGTAACCGTCGGCGATCAGCCACGGTACAGGTTGTATTCCATAACGCTGAGGATGAAGAACCAAGTGCGGCGTATGGCCCCAGTATCCAATACCCACGACTACATCCGGTTTGAACCAGCGATAATACCATTCTTTTTCTTGGGGTGATTCGAAATTCACCGGTTGCACATCAACGCCGAGTTCACTTAATCCTCTGTGAAGTAGAGCACCCTGTGTTGCTATTCCTCCGGGTGAAGGTGGATAATCATATAGAATCAACACTTTCATTTTTAATTCCTTTTGCCTCGATTTTGTCTTAGAGCATTTGCTGTTCTTGACCTTCCGACAGCTCAGTCTTCTCCTTGCGGACAGGACATAATATAGTCGATACAGTCACTTAACTTGGCCGTTGCCACAGCGATGCTGCTGTCGGCCGCACCATAATAGAGATTAAGCTGATCGGTTTCCTTGTGAACGATGGCGCCGCTCGGGAATACAACATCACTGACATCACCAATACGCTCGTAAGGTGCGCTTGGCCCAAGGACCCACTCATCACTGCGTCGCAGGACTTTCCATGGTGAATTCAGCTCCAAAAGGGCCAATCCGACCCGGTATATCGCTCCTGCGGTAGTATTGCGGACACCGTGGTAGAACAAGAGCCAGCCTTCTGCTATCTCTATGGGCTGACAGGCCAACCCGACCCGGCGGCAGTCCCAATAGGCCGTACGTGTCATGATCAGGGGCCTGTGGTCGCCCCAGTGCTTCAAGTCAGGCGAAAAACTGATCCAAATGTGAGCTTCGCCCCGGACGATGGGCCGGTGAATTAGCGCGAAACGTCCGTTGAACCTGCGAGGAAATAGGCAGGCATCCTTGTCCTCCGGTGGCATTAGAGAACCCAAACGAGCAAATGTCTTGAAATTCTTCGTGATCGCCAACGAAACGACTGGACCACCTTCGCTAAAGGAAACGTAAGTAACAGCAAACTTTTTCTGCTCTTCAAGCCAGACAATGCGAGGGTCCTCCAGCCCCCACCGTTCCTCTCGTGAGTTTTGGTCTGCTTCAAGGCTGGGTGCAGGGTCAATTTTCCAGTTCGTGAACCCATCGGCGCTGCGGGCAACCGTCAAATGCGAGAAGCCACGGAGGTCCTCGACGCGAGCCAAAAGAAGCGTTTCTCCATTCAACTTGGCCGCAGCGGGATTGAAGACGGCATTTGTCGGATACGGCCAGTTTTCCACTGTCAATATCGGATTGCCCTCGTACCTCGTGAAAAGTCCGTGTGCCTTTTCTTGCTGTGAACGTTCAGGCATGGCTTGATATCTCCTAAACACCAAAAGATGTTTCTATTTCACTCAGGTGCAACGTTACATTATTCACCGGCTTTCTCCCCTTTGCCCATAGTACTGTCAGCATAGTCAGGATTCCCATACTGAATCGTCTGTATCACCTGACTGGATCCTATCGAGCGCTCTGCGCGGAAACTTTTTGGCCAAGTGTGCGCTCAGGTAAATCCCGCCGTCCAGGACTTGGCGTATCGCACTTATGATTTCGTCAGCCACCTCCTCTTTGGTAATATATCCCTGGGCGCCGGCCTGAAAGGCATGTTTGATATAGTGCGGCTCATCACTCATGGAGAGTATCAGAACACGCACGTCAGGACACTTCGATTTCAGGCTCTTAGTCAGTTGAATGCCGGTTGTATTCTTCAGCAGCATATCGACGATAGCCAAATCAACGTGCTGCTTCTCAACAGCCACTAAAGCCTGCTCGGCGTTTTCGGCTTCAGCACATACTACAAGATCGGCTTGCTGGTTGATGAACTGCGTCAACCCCTCGCGGACCACAGGGTAGTCGTCAACAATCAAGATTCTCTTACGCATCTGGCTGGTTCCGTATTGCTCTTCCATGTCGGTCATAAGAGTATTTCTCTGGATACCATGTATTTGTATAAGTGTCTGCACTTCTCAATGATCCTAATCAGTTGTTCATATTCAATCTTCTTTTCTGGCCCAGTTGTTATATGGTCATCTACCGGGGATTCAGATGGAGTATGACTCAGAGCTACCTTCGGTTCATAAGATATAGACTCCCGACCCACCCGGTACAGGGGGATTTAGCGGGCCAGCCTGTGCAGATACTGTCAAGCTTCCAGCAGTTCTCCTTGACGTTGACGATACGATTGGATGGATTGATCAAGTAAAGTCGCATAGGTCTATTTTGTCAGTGGCATAACACCCGCCATATCTCCAATAACATTAACGAGTTCAGATCCTGAAGGAATGACGATCTTGGCATTATTCATCAGGGATTTCTCCAGGGTTTCGAGCTTTCTAAGCAGTTGTGCGTTGCCGATGAAGTAGGTGTTTGCTGCCTCGTTGACCAGTCGAATGGCTTCGGCCTCGCCCTCAGCCGACAGGATCTTGGCCTGCTTGATCCCTTCGGCCTTCTTGATCTCAGCCCTCTTTATCCCGTCCGCTTCCCTCTCGGCGGCATTGGCGAAATCCAGGGCGGCAACCTTTTCATTTTCCGCCTTGACGACTTTGTTCATGGTTTCCTGCACATCTTTGGGCGGATCGATTTCCTTCAACTCCGTCCTGACGATAGCCATGCCCCAGTTCTGAGTTTCTTTGCTCAACGTTGTAAGCAGGGCCGTATTGATTTTGTCTCTTTCGCTGTTTGCTGATTTCAGCGTAAGCGTGCCGATAATGTTGCGCAGTGTGGTACGAGCCAGGTTCACAATCTGAAATTGATAGTTGTTCACATGGTACTGGGAACTCTTAACGTTCTCCTCATCGTCCCTGACCCTGAAGTAAACCTGGGCATCCACCCTGGCATTAAGATTGTCATTGGTAATGATCTCCTGTGGCTGGGCATCCACCATCTGCTCGGTGATATTGACCTGGATCATTCTGTCAACAAGTGGGATGATCCAATTGAAACCCGATTTGGCAAATTTTTTGTATTTGCCGAGCCTCTCAATCAGGCCCCTGTGAGTAGGACGCACAATTCGTATGCCTGAAAGAAAGGTGAGTACAAAAAGCGCAACGATAACAAACACAACGATCTTGATCGGATCCATAAGACCATCCTTATCTGGGATTTCCCATATATGAAATTGTATATCCTTTCTCAGCTATGTCGCTGAGTCGACAGGCTAATCGTTCAGCAGGAACCGCCCGTTGCATTAGCCAAAAGAGGTAACCGCCACGAGAAGATTCTCAACAACAGCGTCCAATCGGTTATCAAGATCGTATCTACCTTCGGCAAGCTGCTGCCGAACCGCAAGAACCTTCATCTTATGAACTCGCAGTAGTGAGGGAATGTTTTGCATCCTCGGAGGGATTAATCTCCCTCGTGTCTTATCATCGGCGCGTTTACTCAAAGGGATCTTTGTGCCCTTTACACTCACAGCCGTCCCCTCCTTTTGCCGACTTAAAACCGACATGTTAGACTCCTTTAATGAAAGGCAGTAGGCTGTCCCACGCCTCGAAAATTGCCACAAACAAGAGCACTTAGGCATCGGATAGATAATAACACAGTTGATATTTCCGCAAATCGGGGGCGCACCTGTTTTTACTGTAGGGGATACCACGCCTTTTCGTGAAGGTGAAAGTTCCTACAGCATAATCGGGGCGGAAGGTTCCGGAGGGGAAATGATTACCGGGAGAAACGCCTATCGTATGATTGCGAATACTGCCTCAATCACTTTCTGTCGTCGCTGCTTACCCATTTAATGGCGTATCGCAGCAGTTTGGAAGCATCGGAGATGTTTAGCTTCTCTTTGATGCGTGCACGATACGTCTCGATGGTCTTGACGCTAAGATGCATGCGATCGGCTATTTGAGAGGCCTTGTAACCGGCACCGATAAGGCGAAATATCTCGAACTCCCTGTTGCTGAGCTTTGAAACCGGGTCAGTTCCTGCATCCGATTTCCCCTGAAAAGCATTGCCCAGGAATTTCTTCGCTATTTGATCGCTGACATATATCTCCCCGCGCAGAACCGCGCGGACTGCCGTTATCACATTCTCGGAGATCACCTCCTTCATGAGGTAGGCCGAGGCGCCCGCCCGCAAAGCCCGTTCGGCGTATACCGATTCGTCATGAATAGAAAAGACGACTACAGGCAACCTGGGATGTTGCATTTTAATGCTTTTTGTCAATTCGATGCCGTCCGAACTTTTGAGGCCGATATCCACGATTACGACATCAGGTTTCAACGAGGAGACGGATTTAATGGCTTCAGCAGCGTCATCGGCATCCCCGCATACCTTCAGATCCTGCTCGTGCTCGATGAGTGTGATAAGACCGTCACGGACTACAGGGTGGTCATCAACGATAAAAACCTTTTTCTTGCTGTCGGAAGCGGGACGTTGCCGCTGTTTCTGTGTCATTGCCTTTGTTGCTCTTTCTGGAATCAGTCCATATTCGGGAATGTACACTTGACGATGGTCCCGCCCTTACGGCCTCTGCCGATATCGAGGGATCCGCCTATCATATTTGCGCGATATTCCATGATCCTCAATCCCAGTCCCGTTTTCCCGGTACGACGTTTGGGGAAATCCTTGCCGTCATTTTCAACTTTCAGGGTCGACGTGTCCTCGTCCGAAACCAATTCTATCTTCACATTTTTCGCTTTGGCGTGTCGGGCTGCATTGGTAATGGCTTCCTGAGCGATGCGGTAAAGGTGTTTTGCCTTTATGGGATCTCCAATCGGAACCACGTTTTTGCACTTGAATTGACATGAAATTTCCAAAAGGTCCCTGGTCTGTGACGCCAGGCCCTGCAGGGCTGATACAAGGCCGCCCGCTTCGATGTCTATCGGGTAAAGCATTTTCGCGAGCCGACGTGTCTGCCCTATCGCTTCACCGGCCAGCTTGCATATTTTTGCAGCATCGGCTGACTCGTCCAATGACTTATTGTTGAGCTTTATTTCCAACCCCTTGCTCTTAACAGCAATACCGGTAATTATTTGGCCTACACTGTCGTGCATCTCCTGGCCGATCAGCCTCTGGTCTCTTTCCCTTATTTCCAACAGCTCTCTTTCCAGCCGCTTGCGTTCGGTAATGTCATGCTCGGTTGTCGCAATGCCGAGCGGATTGCCTGCGTCATCGGTTAGTACTGTGACGGTGATCCAGATATCTATCAACCGACCGTCCTTTGCCAGACGCTGGGTCTCAAAAGAACGAACTTCTTCACCTTTGTTTAGCCTGCTTATGAGCGCCACAACTTCGTTCCGTTTATGCTCGGGGATAAGCTGGCGTATATTCATCCTGACGGCTTCCCTTACGGTATAACCATATATCCGTTCAGCTCCCAGGTTCCAATGCTTGATAGTACCTTCGAAATCCTGTACCGTGATTGCGTCGTTGGAGTCGCGTACAATTGCAGCTAATAATCGATGTTCCTCCGCCCACGGCCCCTGTTTGGCAGTGTCCCTTCTGGCAGACATTTCCATAATCCCCTATGTTAAATCCAGATAAGTTAATCTTACATAAGTGTTGGGTTTAGCCAAAATTCAGAGTACGTAACTCTTTATTTACAAGGACTTAAGAAATAAACGCAACTCCTGCCAAAAAGCCCGAGTTGCATGAAATTCATTAAGAACCACTCAATAACGGCGGTTCTCTACGTTAAGATGGCTAAAGTTCACATAAGTCTAAGAAAATCAAACGGATTGTCAATCCAAAATAAGTTTTTCCGGTGCCGCCCAAGCATCATCTCATGCCACTAAAAGGAGGTACGATAAACGAACAGGGATTGTTCACACAAGCCTGGCGAACACCCGGATAGAACAGCTATTGCCCTTTGGCAGCAGGACTGTAGGGGCTTTTACCCACATAAATATCAGCGTTATGAAGTACGGCGAAAACAGGACTTTCACTGATTTACACGTATTGTGCCTTCGTTACAATTAGGCCATGAATAATGAAAAGTCAAGGCAATTAGGAACCTGCAGAGGCAGATTTCGATAGGCCTGGCGGAAGAAATTGCAGGACTCCACAGTTTTGTGGTTAAAAGTTAGGGATTTTACGTTTCAAGAAAGGCAGGCGTATCATGAGTATGAGAAAGCCACTGATTGCAATTACAGGTATGGTATTGGTGGTAGGTACCTTAACCCTTTGTTTCGCACAAGGAGGCGCAATGAAACGCGGAGCAATGGGAGAGCCTGGTATGATGATGGGCAAAGAGAAGATGATGGCAATGTGTCCCATGCACGGAATGATGATGGGGTCGATGATGACCAAATCCATCGCGGCAACGGGAGATGGGGGCGTTGTTGTGATGGCAGGCAACAAGCTCATCAAATACGACAAGGATTTGAATCTTGTCAAAGAATCGGAAGTGAAGATGGACATGGAGGGCATGCAGAAACAGATGAGCCAGATGATGGAGCAATGTCCTATGTGCAAGAACATGATGCAGGGGGGCAGTATGATGGGGCAAGGTTCTATGAAGTAACCTGGCGCAATGAAAAACACGTAATAGAAGAGCTAAAGAAACAATGGAAAGTAAGGAGTATGAACATGTCTGAGAAAAATGTAGTTGTCGCCACCTTCAACTCACACACGGAAGCAGAGGCGGCTGTCAGAGAGCTCCAGAGGTCGGATTTTCCCATGAAGAAGCTCTCCATCATCGGAAAAGACTACCATACCGAAGAGCATGTCGTCGGCTACTACAACACAGGTGACCGCATGAAGTACTGGGGCAAGCTGGGAGCATTCTGGGGTGGAATTTGGGGACTGTTGTTTGGAGCGGCCTTCTTTGCCGTTCCTGGAATAGGGCCAATCTTAGTTGGAGGCCCACTGGTGACCTGGATCATTGGAGCGCTGGAAGGCGCTGCAGTTGTCGGAGGCGTGAGCGCACTCGGTGCGGGCCTGTTCAGTATCGGCATACCGAAGAACAGCGTGTTGAAATATGAGACGGCCATTAAAGGAGGCAAGTATCTTGTTATCGCGCATGGCACGGTTGACGAGGTGGCCAAAGCCAAGGAGATCATCGAAGGCACAGATGCTGTGGAATCGACCATCCACCACGCAGAGACGTCGGAGAAGCCCGTCGGCATCTGAACAAGTAAGTGTGAAGTGCTGATGTTGCACAGAGTATTGTTTCTTTTCGAAGGATTGACTCAATTAAAGAAAGGCATGTGTATTATGTATCGAAAAACTGTTAAGCTCTCGATTGCTCTAATGATCGCGTTGGTCATCGCTGGTTTCGGGCTGATAGGCTGTAAGAAGGCGGCGCAGGCAGCCGAGTCAGCCAGGCCCAACGTGCCTGATGGGTACGTGCTTGTGGAGGAGGATGTGCTGCTCCAGTTTGTGGAGTTGCCGGGCGAGCATTTCCACAAAGCTCGCGAAAGCTTCCTCAAGAAGGATCTCAAAGGCGCAGCGAGCGAGATCCGCAAGGGCGAAGCATTTCTAAGGCTCCAGGCCGCCAGAGCTACTGCAGAAGGCAAGAAGGGACTGATAGCCTCGGTCGCAGAACTTGAGAAACTGGCAAATGACGTTGAAAAGGGCACCGTAACCTCGGCCAAGAGGCTCGACCGCACGTTTGCCAAATCACATCACGCCCTTGCAAGGCACCATTACCTCAAAGCTATGGAGTACAGAACCAAGAAAGATACGAAACGACTTGGCCAATCACTCAGGGCGGCGGCGGTTCATCTCGAGCATGGTTTTGCATGGGCCGGACACGAGCTTGAGGCTGTCAGCGTAAGGGCCATCAAGGATGTAGGCCTGCTGGCCGGCAAGCTCGTTGAGGGAACCGGTTGGGTGGCCGAAGAAGTCGGCAAAGCCATAGAAAAGATCGGCCAGGAAGTAGACAAGCTCGGAAAACTGCTTTAGACGAGCGAGCCTCAAGAAGAGGTGGTCAATCCAATTGCTGTTGAATGGTGAGAATAATTCTTGCTTGGTAGTTAACGTTTAGCAAGAGAAGGAACTGTCTAAGGAGACCAAAAAATGGCAGAGTTAACTTTATCAAAAATTGGCAGAACCGCAAAATGGGCGGTCATCGGTGCGATCAAGGGTACGGAGGAAACAGCCGCATCGATCGTTAAAGCCGCAACTGACGTGCTGCTTGTGACTGTTGACGGTGTGGCTCAAGTAGCTGTTGCAACCGAAAAGGCCGTCGCTCAGATTCTCACAGGCGCGGTCGGAGCGGCCACGGAAACCGGCGAAGATGTCTTTTTGGCGATTAAGTCAGCAGCCAAGGGCGTCGTCAAAGGAGCGTCAGAGGTCGGGGCAGATGTTGGGAAGACCGCCGTAGCGGCCGTAGATGGAGCGGCGAAGGCAGCCGGAGAAATCGGGGTCGATACGGCTAAAGCAATTGAGCACGCCACCACCGGCGCGATCGAGGCCGCCGAAGAGATAGGTAGCGATGCTGCCCAGGCTGTCCGTACAGTACTGAAGACAACAGTCAAAGGTCACTGAATGCACGCTTCAGAGAATCTCTGACGTCAAGTTCTTATGCGAAAGACTTTAGCGTTCAATTGATATGTTAGCACATACAGGAGGTTAATATTATGGCAGGTAATCCAGATTGCAAGAAGCAAGAGCACAAAATGCACATGTGTGCACTAAAGGCAGAGGGCTTCGACACGAAGAATCCGGCAAAGTTCAAAGTGATGACTGAGAATCCGCAGTACGAGTGCGAGAACTGTGGCGCAAAAGCCAGGAACGCCGAAAACCTCTGCAAACCCGTAAAGCTTTAGGAGACGCCAAGTCGTGAGGTTTGGGTCCGTGAATCATTACAATTTGCAGGGAAAGGAGTAAAGACAATGGCACTGGTACCAGTAAGAAAGAGAAGCGAGTTAGCCAGACTTCATGACGAGATGGACAATCTCATCGGCGGATTCTTTGGAGATTTGGACTGGCCTGCGCGGGGTCACAGCCGCTGGCCGGCCCTGGATATCGCCGAGAACGACAATGAGTTTATCGTCAAGGCCGAAATCCCCGGCTGTAAGCCCGAGGATATCGACATTGCCGTCCACGGACATGTTCTGACCATCAAAGGCGAGAAGAAACAGGAGGAAGAGAAGAAGGAAAAGGGTTTTTATCACATAGAGCGGTCCTACGGCAGTTTCAGACGCGACTTGAACCTTGTGACTGAGGTAGACTCGGCCAATATAGAAGCGGCGTGCAAGGACGGCATACTTACGGTGAAGCTTCCAAAGTCGCCGAAGGCCAAGCCGACCAAGATCAAGGTCAAGGGTGAGTAAGGCAGCCAGGCTTGTGACGTATCTGATCTGGCTTCGGAGGGCACGGTTGCCTTTCAGGCTTGTGCTCACATCTCATTGGTTGTGCGCACCGGGAGCAAATCTGGTGCACACAACCAGATCAGTCAGCATAGACATGAAAAGTGGAATTGGAATGAAGATATGAAGGGACAAGACAAAATCATTGAACGGCTCAATGCACGTCTCGCCGACGAGTTAGCGGCCATTAATCAGTACATCGTACACGCTGAGATGTGCGAAAATTGGGGCTATGAGCACCTGCACGAGGCAATACAGAAGCGGGCGATTGATGAGATGAAACACGCCGAGAAGCTTATTGCTCGGATCATTTTTCTCGAAGGAAGGCCCATTGTCAGCAAGCTCAGCAAGATCAGCATCGGCGCCGATGTGGAGAAACAACACAAGAGTGATAGGAAGGCTGAAGAGGCTGCCATTCGGGACTACAATGCAGATATTCGACTTGCTGTCGAACTCGGTGATAACGGTACGCGCGAACTGCTTGAGTCGATTCTCGTCGACGAAGAGAATCACATCGACTGGATCGAGGCACAACTCGACCAGATCAAACAGATGGGCATACAGAACTATTTGGCAGAGCAAACCGGGTAATATGCCTATTCGAATCCTGGTTTATGGAGAAACAGCGACGGAATGGTCCATTAGGCTGGGGAGATTGGCGGGGATAGAATTCAAGATCAATATCACATCCTCGTTGTTGCTGATCTTGATCTTCTCTTCAACCTTGTGCCTAACCAGTATGCATTCGACCCTGCTGGCAACTCTCGTTATCTGCGCGGCATTTGCTTATGTCCCTGTCCACGAGGTTGGGCGCAGCCTGATTGCGGGACGTTTGGGCAAGGAGACCGAGAGCATTACGCTACTGCCTTTGAGATGATCTTCTCCGCCGATCTGATCTCTCCTGAGGAAATCATCCCCCGCGGGGTGAGGCAAAAATGAATCAGACCCATCCAATAATCTATACTGTCCGACAAATCCAGAAGGAAACACATAATGTTACCTCCGTGATCCTCAGCGGCAATCCGGACGAGGCACTGAAGATCCGGCGTGCCGGCCAGTTCGTTACCCTTCAACTGCCGGCGAATGACGGCTGGTCCGAACCCCACCCATATACCCTGTCCGGGGCCCCCTCAGATCCTTTTCTTCAAATCACGGCCAAGGCCCTGGGGCCATTTAGCCTCCGTTTGCAGTCCGTAGCCTCTGGGACTCAAGTGGCCGTCTCCGGCCCCCATGGGTCCTTTTGTCGCGACATTGAAAGCCATAGATCTATTGTAATGATCGCCGGAGGAATCGGCATTACACCCTTCTTGAGCGTTTTGCGGCATTTACATCACATCAAATTCGATGCGGATATCGTCCTGTTTTGGGCCAACAATGACTGGGCGGACTACTTTGCACTGGATGAAATTCAGGCACTGGCAGATCCACTGTCCCTGTGGACCGTGTTGGTCTGCTTGCAACCTGCCAGCCAGTGGCCGAGCCCGATAAAGGATGAAACCATGTTTCTGACCCAGGGCTACCTAACCGAGAACGTATTGCGGCAACACAGCGATCCCAACTCATCCAAGGTGTATGTTTGCGGTTCTCCAAATATGCAGGCCTATGTCAGTCAGCAACTCAAAGCGTGTGGAGTAGAGCTTTCGTCTGTGGAGACCGAACAGTTTGGCGTGTTCCACTTTGGACTAACGAAATGAA
The DNA here is from genome assembly GCA_016782865.1 of Phycisphaerae bacterium. Classification (GTDB taxonomy): domain Bacteria; phylum Planctomycetota; class Phycisphaerae; order Sedimentisphaerales; family Anaerobacaceae; genus SG8-4. The sequence continues at coordinate 2,650 of JADHXR010000136.1, read as the reverse complement.
CTCGAAATCAAAGGATTGGTCATGGAGCAAGTAGTCATTGCCGGAACTGGCCCCGCCGGATTAACGGCTGCGATTTATGCAGCGCGGGCCCGACTGGATCCGCAGGTGATCGAAGGTATCACACCGGGCGGGCAATTGATAGTTTCCCATGAAGTCGAGAATATGCCGGGTTTCCCTGAGGGCATTTCCGGGCTCGACTTGATCAAGCTGTTCAAACGACAGGCAAAGCGTTTTGGGGCGAGGTTTCAGTCCGGAATCATCCGTACAGTCTCCAAGAGGGACACCGCATATGTCCTGACCACAGATGAGACGACTCTGGAGACTCGCACACTTATTATTGCCACCGGAGCCCAGGCCCGTCGACTGGATGTCCCTTCAGAGCCGAAGTTTTATGGCCAGGGTGTCTCCGGATGCGCTACCTGCGACGGGCCTTTCTTCCGTGACCGAGATGTCCTGGTCGTGGGAGGAGGTAATACGGCTATAGGGGATGCCCTCTTCCTGACCCGTTTTGCCCGGACGGTTACGATTGTGCATCGTCGCGACTACCTGCGTGCGGCCCCTATTGAGATCGAAAAGGCCCGTAGACATCCCAAGATCAGGTGGATGATTCCCTGGATCGTGGCAGAAATTGCTGGTGACAAATCTATCACCGGGGCCGTCCTGAAAAATCCCGACACCGGAGAGACCCGCAAGGTTGACTGCGGTGGTATCTTCGTCGCCATCGGACATGATCCCCAAACAGAGGCCTTTCGTGACCTAGTCGTATGCGATGAACACGGATTTATCCAGGTCGAATCCGGCTCAACACAGACCTCTGCTCCCGGTGTATTTGCCTGCGGCGATGTCTGTGATCCCGTTTACAAACAGGCCGTGGTCGCCGCGGGTCTCGGGTGCATGGCAGCCTTGGATGCCCAACGATATCTCGAACAACAAGACACCTAGAGAATACCTGAAAGGGTTGATAACCTTGCTAAAACACTGGCCAAAAATGGAGAACGAGCATGAAGATAAAAGGACTTTACTGCCATCACGTTCATTTATTGCTGGTCCCGGCCACCTTGGGGATCCTGAGTCTGAGTGGCTGCGAGAAAAAAGCGAATGATGAACCCCCATCCCGAAACAAGGAGAAAGCCATGAGCATGATGAAGAACTCTATCAAACAGGAGGTAAAAAAGGATCTGTCACAATTGTCCGATCCGGTGAAACTAATCGTTTTCACTCAGGATATGGAATGTGAGTTGTGTGCCGACAACCGGACTCTTATGGAAGAAGTCGCCGCGCTGTCGGAAAAAGTCAGTACTGAGATCTACGACTTTGCAACAGATAAAGACCCTGTCCAACGGTACGGCATCGGTAAGATTCCGGCAGTAGGGATCCAGGGTAAAAAGGACTACGGCATCCGTTTTTACGGTGTACCGGGGGGGTATGAATTCAGTTCGCTGCTTCATGCCATCAAGATCGTGTCCAAAAATGAATCCGGTCTGTCCTCTGCTGCCAAGGAAGAACTCAAAGGTCTGACCAAGCCTGTGCATATCCAGGTCTTTGTCACGCCTACTTGTCCGTATTGTCCCGCGGCCGTACAAATCGCACACAAGGCTGCGATGGAAAGTGAGCTTATCACTGCAGACATGATCGAGATCCAGGAATTCCCCCAACTGGCGGTGAAATACAATGTCATGGGCGTACCCCAAACCGTGATAAATGAAAGCGTCCGGTTCACAGGGGCCCTGCCTGAAAACAAGTTTTTGCAGAAGATCCTGGAGGCAGCGAAATAGCGATGTATTGCTATAAAAGTTTCTCCATGTTCGAACACCTGTTCTCTGGGTCTTGGCGCGAGGAACAATTTGGCTGCGGCCAAAGGCCCCGCTGTGAAAGGAAAACCATGAATCGTCAACATGTATTGAAGCTACTCAATCCTGTTCTGGCTCTGCTCTTTGTGAATCAAATTGTAACCGGGATGTCTGGTACCTCCCTCTCACACGAGGCCTTTGAAATCCTGCACAAAGGGGGGGCTATCATCCTCTCTCTCGCGGTGGTCACCCATGTCATCTTGAACGGCAACTGGATTAAGGCCCAATACTTTAGGAAGCGCAATCATGTCTGAACTGATCCTGTTACGTCAATCAGGGAAGAGAAAGGCAATGAAGAAAGCGCCATGACGATGGAGTCCTCCATGGAACCTGATAATCCGCGCATCCCGACGACCAATGACGACGCGTCGAGCATCAATCCCGAACCTTCCAGTTCGGCGACCGATACTCAGAATCCGTCCGCATCAATCGCGGACGTCGCGTCGACTGACCCAGCCATGCTCCGGAGACAGTTGGCCGCGCAGAAGGACGACTACCTGCGCCTCACTGCCGACTTTGACAAATTCATAAAACGTACCCAGAGAGATTCCGAGCAACAGGCCGCGCTAGAAAAAGAAGCATTCATCCACGAGTTGCTGCCCATTCTCGACAATCTCGAACGGGCCCTCGCCTCCGAGCAACCCGATTCCTGCGAGCCATTGCATCGCGGCGTGACGATAACGCTGCAAGAGGTGGGCCGGTTGCTGCAACGCCACGGCATCGAGCCCGTCGAGGACGTGGGTTTGCCCTTCGATCCCCACCGGCACGAGGCTGTTTTCGTTCAGCACGATCCATCCCAG
>JADHXR010000135.1 GCA_016782865.1 Phycisphaerae bacterium | reverse complement strand
ATGCCAATCGTAATCGTGTTGACATTCGTTAGATTCACGCCCGCAAACTCCTGCAGCTCGATGACCCACTTGTTCCATCCGGTTAGCTGAGTTGCACTCGCGTCGTCATGATAGACTACCGCATTGCCAAGAGCGACAAACATCCGGTCGGCTGCATTACCAGAAGCGCCGCGGAACCACAATGACAGCTTCGTAACGCCTTGCTCGCTCCAGTCACGCGGATATACCAAAGTCAAAGTCGCCTCAGACGTCTTGAGGTTATTGTCGTAGCGATAGACAAGCGACTGGGCGCCGCCGTGGACGATAGTTGTCTCGGCATAGGGCGGAAGATCATTACCGACCAGGGCGCCGTTCGTCGTGGTCCCAAAACCGTCAACCCACTTGTCGAATATCCTGTTAATCCCGGGCTCACCCGGCAGCGGATCAATGTCATCGTAGGATTCGAAATCGTCCACAAGAATAAAGTCGGCCGTCGTGAAAGTCCACACGAGACCCTTGAAGGTGCCGTTGGGATAGACCTCATCCACGCGCCACGCATAACCGCTGTTCCATGCGAGTCCTCCGGGTTCATAGCTTTCGGCACCAAGTGCCCTGGCGCCTATGTGCTCAGGCGAGGCTGTGGTGGCATTGTTCACGGCGTCTTTGTCAGTTCCGAAGTATAAATGGTGCGAAGCGGCCCGGTCCGCCGGCGTCCAGCTTAGCGTTTCGATCATCTGCACATCCACCGCGCCGTTGGCCGGCTGGGGATTGCCCACGGCGCCCGGCGTCGTGAAGGCCCAGATATCGCCCTTGTGGGTTTCGAAGCCGTCAAATTCGTCGACGCGCCAGTAAAGAACCTTCTCTTGTTCGAGAGTGCCGGGATCATAGCTTGGGGGTCCCAATGGCATACCGCCGACGGCATTGTTCACATCGTCATAGTTGTCACCAAGATAGACGGTGTGCAATTTGGAGCCGTAACCTCCCGTCCAGGTCAAGATCGCATTCGGATCTACAAACTCAGCGCCGTCAACGGGGTCGGGGCTGTAAGCGGTCTTGGGTGGAATCGAGAAGCTCCAGATGTCTCCCCTCCATGGACTATTTGGGTCGGCATCATTGACTTCGTCGATTCGCCAGTAGTAAGTTGTGCCCGGAACAAGCCCGTCCGGAAAAGCAAAACCGGGAAAGCCGGCAAGAATGGTAGTGGCGGCCTGGTTGCCTTGGAATCCCGGCGCGCCGGGAGTGCCGTTGTTGACTTCGTCGAGACTATCTCCCAGATAGACATCGTGTGTGACCGCAAAGTCTCCCGGTCTCCAGTTGAGTTCCACCCACGTATCCAGGTTGATCGCCCCATCAGGCGGATTTGGGCCCGACGCATATGGGAATGCACCGCGGCCGGCGGGTCCATATACGATGAAATCGTCGAAGTCCATAATGCCGCTGTAGGCCTGAATTCCGACCCTGCCATTGGTCCATTGAGCATGCTCAAGATCGAACATTTCAACCTCATCCACATAACCGGCGAGGCCTGTTTGGGTAACCACTAACTTAATCTTGTGCCAGCTTCCCACTTCCAATGAGTTATTCGTCTGAGCCAGCATCACATTTGTACCAGCGTTATACATATATGGTCTGGATTCCGTATTCGTCCAGCCGTTGACTATCCATCTATACATATGGGTATTAGGCCCACTGCGGTCAGCCCAGATCGGCGGTACTGGATCCTGGACTCTAAAGAGCACATTAACAGGAGCATCTCCTTCGGTAAGTGGTCTTACCATGAATTCAATAGTGTACTCTACCCATTCATCGCTCCATTTATCCGCTGCAACCATTGACGTTAACCACGGATCAGCCGTGCTGAGTTGGTGGTATACACCATCGGCAACCTGCCAATCCCCGGCGATCACTTCCCATTTGTCCTCAGACTCCGCAGGATTCCCGAAGTCGTCAGAGAAATATGTCTGTGCGTCAACAGGCGAAGAAAACAGTGGGACGAAAATTATAGCTATAAGCGTTGCGAATGTCATGAATCTTTTAAGAGTCATTCTTTTCTCCTTTATCACCGATGGCAAGAATTAAAATTCAGCAGCTTTCGCTACCACGCTGTACAATCTAACCTTTGGATCGAGACTCTCGGAGTCATGTGCGGTAAGGTAACCGGAACCTGACTGGATGATATTTTCTCGATTTGGTGCTATCTCCTTCCATTTGACCCGTTTCGCACATACACTTCGCTGAACCACTCCTACAAACTTATAGTCTCATAATACCCTAATCCCATCTCACTTTCAACAATATTCCCGCAGGTTCAGCATGCCACTTACAAAACTAGAGACAGCGGGGCTGTTGGAAGAGTCCAACAGCGACGCCTTAGGATTGTCGCGAGATTCTTGGAATCGCTCGCACTGACCTGAGATCTCATCTTTTTCAACAGTCCTACAGTCCCCAAGGCGGTCGAGCCAGAACCAAAGAGGGCAAGACAAAAAGCTGACGCCTTAACGAAAGTACCTTCCGCTGCTGAACATCTTCTCTGTTCGCACGACCGCAATCTGCCTGCCCACCCTCTTTCGAGGCAGGGAGTTTTTATGCCTATACAGAAGTGGACTCGAATACCGCCTAATATATGGCGATTGGTCGCACCCTAATTCTGTTCCGTGAATTTCGTTGTTGATTCTCCGTTGCAGAAGGAGTAGAATGGCAATTCGTTCCCAGAGGTTTACGCCACAGTGCCGGAGTTTTGTCATGGGCAGAAAAAGGGGATTCACACTCATAGAACTTCTCGTGGTGATCGCCATCGTTGCGCTTTTGCTGAGCATTCTCATGCCCGCGCTGCGAGCGGTTCGCGAGCAGGGCCGGCGTGCCGTCTGCGCCCAGAATGAGAAGAACACCGGACTTGGCCTGTTCCTGTACGCCAACGACTACGACGGCAAGCTGCCGCTGAACGTGGTCGATCGCTGGCTGTTTGACGTTTCATACTGGACGACGGACGTCATTCTGGAATCGGGCGCCTTCGACAGGCACATTTTCTACTGTCCGTCCTGGCGTAAGAGAGACAATATTATCTTCTGGCGCTACGGCGAGAACTTCCCTGCGGGTACGCCGGAGAGCAATCCACGACCGGAGCCGACGGCCGAATTGACCCGTAGAAACTACCATCGCATCATGGGGTACTTCTGGTTCATCGATACGGCAGGCGGCAGATCGAATCCGCCTATGAGCCCCGACAACGGCGCGCCCAAGGAATGGGTCCGATCCGTTACCTCGACGAAAAGCGCTCCGGCGTCGGTCGAGCTTATCGCCGACGTAACCGCCAGCAACGGGCCGGACCGGGAGACATCCGACTTCTCTCGGGCAACCGGCGGCTGCTGGTCGCGCTGGCAGGTCTATGACAGATCGAACCATCTGAAGGCAAGCTCACAGCCGACAGGCGGAAACATCCTTTTCGTCGACGGCCACGTCCAATGGCGGCATTTCAGAGACATGGAGCACCGCTGGTTCTGGCAGCGTTTCAGCAATCCATGTTTCTGGTGGTGAAGCGTTACGCGATGAATGGCGCGCTAGATGCTGCTATCCTAATATCCTGTTTCCCTACCCTTTCAATCTTCCGCGAAAATACCTGACAAACATACTTGCGTTTGATAATATATGGTTTGTGGATTCCGCCCCGAGCGCAGTCGAAGAATTGATGCATCTTTTGCGAGAAACCTGTGCGAGAGACGAAAGGACCTCAATGGAAGGGACGAATGAGTGTGATGTCTCCGGCTATCAACTTGATCTAATGTGACCTGAATTGAACAGTAGTTGATGTGCAATCAAGACTGATCAACTTTATTGTGAGTCTATGGCCGTCAAGGAAGCAATGGCAGTCATGGAAACTCCCAAGCAAGCTTACAGCTATTGGAGTTCTTATTGGTTTGCTGGCTGTTTTGCTGAATATTGTCGTATCCGTTGTCAATCATTTCTCAGGGCCAGATGTAGCTGACATCGTCAGAACAGTGGCGGAAGAATACAAAGCTGAGCTCAGTAAGAAATATCCGACTGCGCACACGGTCTTTGGAGTCTATCAAGGCGGGTTCGCTGTCCCCAAGGGTCAGATGCCGGAGAACCTTGAGGTTGAATGGAGTACAGGAAGGGTTCGATCCACGGATAACAACATGCTGATGGTGACCCTCCCTGACATGATCCTAAACGGCAAATTATTTGTTGGCAGAAATACAACGAACGTTGCAAAGCGTATAGGTGCCAAATCTCGCCCTATCATTCGAATTGGCTGGTTCAATCCGATTTTGGAAGTCATCGGTATTCATGATGAACTCGTAGTAGTGGCTCTGGGCTTTCCAGAAGAATCGTAGTTTGTAGGGTGGGCAGGTTTCCTGACTACGCCGTTCGGGCCATGGCGCATCGACAGCATGGGCAAGCGAGTTGCCCATCCAACCGACTCAGGTTCTGCATTGCTTCTAACAAGGAAAAACGTAGCAAATCCTTGCCTTTGAGGCGATTTCCGGCTACACTGTGAGTTATGGAAAAGACGGAAATCAAGCGGATCAAAATTTGAAGAGGAGAGCAGAACTAGTGGGCTTATTCTCGGCAATATTTGGGACTCAGCAAGAGAGAATCCTAAGAACATGTTTGAAGATCTATTACAAAGCTAAAAGGGCAAGGCCCGGAAAGAATGAAAGAGACTACCTAAAGCTCGTGCTAATCACTAAACCCCCGTTTGACTATCAATGTGATAACGTGATCGAGCGTATTCTCAATGAATCAAATGAAGATATCCGAGAATTGGCAAGATTGATTTATGCTTTAGGACACCCAAGAAGTCCGCTGAGCAGTCACAGTTGGGAAGCGAGACAACGGAATATCGAGCTATCTTTACACAGTTTTCAAGAGAAAAACAAGCAGTTCTTTCGAGACTTCTGGGACAATTAACCAATGGCAAGCCGTGACATTAGCCAAGAATAGAGAGGACGAAGATGAGTTGGAATTTCGACCGTTTTTTGAAGTCCCAGATCGGGTTACTCAATCGACTCTCCTTTTATCGCAAACCGATCAGGTCACTGAAGACCGATCTTACAGCATCGGAAAGAGAAACCGTTGAGGAGATGATGTATGGTTTTGGCTGGGGGGCCGACAGTGATCTGCGAAGAGTACCTGAAACAGATTGCATTTCTATAATGGTCGTAACACCCACCCGCATTCTCATAGGTGCCGGAGAACTCACAACAGGCATTGAGTATCACCACATAGCCAATTGCCTTTGGATTGAAGGGGACTTCTGCATCGAGTCGAAGGAGAAAGAACCTGGCGTCGGAGGCATTCGGTTTCAGCCGATTTCGGACAAGTGGACCAAGCAGCGACGCGCTGCATTGCGAGACTTGGTGCTACAACACGTCAAGGGAACCTTCATCATCTCTGACAAAGAGCAGGAAGAAATAGGGAAAGCATCAGAATTTGGCTCATTAGCCCCTAAGATACTACTTAACGGCATGTCAGATCTGAAGGGTCGTTCAGCAGTTCTTGATCAGGTAATGTCCCACCCGAACTTCCCTTCATTTGGCCTGGTGGTTTCGTTGTACGCAGCCGACGACGCGAACAAGGACGTGGACTCTCACTTTAGGCGAAAGCTCTTGGACATCATGATTGATAGTTGTGAAGCTTCCCATCCCCAAGTTAGGGAAACATGTCTAGATCACTTTGATTTCCTGGATAGGTGCTCTGCACGATGTGAAGCTGGCGCATTGCCCTTCCATAGTGACGCTATTAAAACCTCCAGCGGTATGTGGATATTGACATCGCTGGGATATGCGAATGAGTCAGAATTTGACCCTGCGGAGCCCAGCGAAATTACTGTCGCCGCAAGAAACCTTGGCGGATGGATTTACACAATCTTCATGAGCTACTGGCAATTGCATAGCTTTCTCCTGGAAGATATTAATGGCACTTCAGGTTAGAGGTGGCCGGCACTTCTTTCGTCGAGATCGCATTGACCACAAGCTTGTAGGATGGGCAGGTTTCCTGCCCATGCGGTTTAGGTTACGTCACATTGACAGCATGGGCAAACGAGTTGCCCATCCTACCTATCGTTTTGATCTTTTCATCAACCCAGCCTCCGAAGCCAGATTCAGAGACAGCCTTGTAGCTTACTGGCAACGGGTGGAGTTCGCTCAATATCTGGCTTCGGTTGGGGGGTGATGAAATAAGAACAGCCTCCCGGCTTGCCGGGAATCCTTCTCTGTCTTGCCGGCTCCTCCTGAATCGGTGACGACTCAAGCGGCCAGTCACGGAGATTTTCTCAGATTTTATTTGACTTCAAATGTGCGCAATATACAATATACATCAAACTAAGGGAGTAGAGTCAAAATCGTAGACTATTCACCGTTCATCGTCAATCGTCAATCGTCAGTTCGGATGGTCTAAACAGCAGGGCAAAGCATTGTTCGATTTAAGATCCCAGACTTCAGATTTAGGATTGTTCACTTTGACGCCTTCGACTACACTCGATGCGTGTTTAGTGGCTTTGTGCCTCCGTGGCTCTGAGTACAGTTGAAAAAACAAAGCCAGGAGCCGGCCTGTGGCCGGAAACTCTAAGCACTAAGCTCGAAGAGAAGGGAAAAGTAAAAAGGAAGAAGGAAGAACACAGGCGAACAGGGAACCAGAATAACAGGAGGGGGATGATCAGGACAACAGGGAACCAGAGAGCAAAGAGGATTCGAATATCGAATACTGAACAAGGAATGTCGAATGTAGAAGTTCAAATTCGTGACTTAGTGCCTTTGTGGCCCATGTAATTGACTATTGACTAATGATTATTTCTCTGCGTTCTCTGTGGTCTCTGCGGTTAATGAAAAATGCAAAACAAAGCCAATCAAAGCCGATTTTTCAGCGAGGGTAGTATATGGTCATGAGAGAAAAATCAATATTAGCGATCATCGTGGGACTTGCCGTTGCCGGGCAGGTTTTCGCCGAGGACTGGCCCCAATGGCGAGGGGCCAATCGGGACGGCGTCTGGCGGGAGAAAGGCATTGTGCAAAAACTCGATAACCTCCAGGTTCGCTGGCGCACTGAGGTGGCAAACGGGTATTGCAGCCCGACTGTCGCGGCTGGACGCGTTTATCTTACCGACCGCTTAACGAAGCCGGCCCAGGTCGAACGAATCCACTGCTTCGACGCTACCAACGGAAAAGTGATTTGGTCTTACAGCTACGAATGCAGGTACGGCAAAGTCGGCTATCCCGACGGCCCGCGGGCGTCGGTGACCATCAACGATGGCCGCGCCTTTTCGCTCGGAACTCTGGGGCACCTGTTCTGTTTCGACTCAGCAAAAGGAGACGTGCTCTGGACGAAGGACCTCAAGAGCGAATACGACATCAAGATGCCCGTCTGGGGGATTGCCGCCGCCCCGCTGGTGGAGAGTGATCTGCTCATACTGCACATCGGGGGCGAGAACGCCTGCCTGATCGCGCTCGATAAAATCACCGGAACGGAAAAATGGCGGGCACTGGACGACCGGGCCTCGTACTCGGCGCCCATTATCATTGAACAGGCCGGCGAACGAGTCCTTGTCTGCTGGACGGGTGACAGCGTTTCAGGGCTCGATCCCGCAACCGGGAAGCTTCACTGGCGGCACCCGTTTACTCCCTCTAAAATGGTACTCAACATCGCGACTCCAGTATTTGAGAACGGCTATCTTTTCGTCAGCGGGTTCTACGACGGCTCGCTTCTGCTCAAGGTCGATCCTCACAGTTTAGCTGTTAAAAAAGTCTGGCGGCGCATGGGCAAGAGCGAAAGAGATACAGACAGCCTGCATTGCTGCATATCCACTCCCATCATTCAGGGGGACCACATTTACGGCGTGGACAGCCACGGCGAGCTTCGCTGCCTGGATCTGCTAACCGGAGACCGCATCTGGCAAAGCCTCGAAGCCGTGCCCAAAGACCGATGGTCAAACATTCACATGGTGCGAAATGAAGACAGGATATGGATGTTCAACGAGCGAGGGGAGCTGATTATCAGCAAGCTGTCGCCTGAAGGATTTCATGAAATCAGCCGGGCCAAGATCATCGAACCCACCGAGGGACAACTCAAAAGACGCGGCGGAGTCTGCTGGTCGCATCCTGCGTTTGCCGACAAGAACATTTATGTCAGGAACGACCGCGAGCTAATCTGTGTGGATCTCTCAGACGCGCGATAAACTCACCGCACATATGTTCGCAACCTGGGCGGCCTCACGCGCCATCGGATCGAACCCATTGAGGCAGAGGCGCGGGCCTGGTCATCTTGAGGCTTCCGCTCACAGGTAACTTGCTCGTTAGTTTTGCAAAGTCCTTGTTGTCACCCAGCTCATTCTTATTTGCGGTACGAGTCAATACCTGATCGGATACCAAACCATTCCGATCCATTCATGCACCGCAGCCGTACTCGTTACCAGTTCGCCTGCAGAGGGGATAATGCTCGTGATCTTGCATTCCGGCGGGATATAGAGGTAGTTGACGGGGATAGGGACAATGGTATCGTCGGGAAACCGACTCTTGAATGTCCTCTCCGAACGCATCATGTGCAGGGCCGATGTCACAAGTCCGATACGTTTCTTTTTCGTCGCAGAAAGTAACTCTGCAAGCTCGACCGCCTGTTCCATCGTATTGTGTGTTTTTGTCTCGGTGATGATCTGGCTTTCCGGCACACCCATTTCAATCGCCAAAGCCTTCATAACCTTACCTTCACTTTCGGTGGTTCGTGCCGGGCCGCCACCGGACAGGATTAACGTTTTCGCGCCACTTCGCTTGAAGATCTTGACGCCGTTGACCAGCCGCGAGTAGGTAATTGGCCCCATTTCAGCGTACTCTCGAAGCCCCCCCGAAGCATGCATGCCTCCGCCCAGAACAATCACCACGTCAAGGGTGGCGAGGACTTCGTCGCAAGGCAACCTGTATCGACTCTCCAAAGAGTAAGCGAGCAATCTTGACACCGGGTTGATGCTGAATAGATACAAGACCAGCGATCCTGACAGCACCAGGAACCATCCGAGTTTCGGGGCCGACTTCTTTCGCAGGCATTTTACAAAGATCAGACCCAACGCAATAAGAGCCAGGACCCACACGATTGGGGTGCAGGCCGACTCCAATAGATGAACCATATCTGCGAATCCTTTCCGAGTTAGGCTCTGTCTGAAAACTCCGTCGTCGGCCCGAGAGCGAGCGGTTTTTCGCCTGGCAAAGCCTGTCCCGAGCAACGCCGAGGGAACTGAAGCAGGCGATATTGGTTTTATCGTCGATGCAGCCGGATGCAGTCAGGCGGAAAATAAGCCGCTCGAAGCCAGATCGAGTTTTCCGACAGAGCCTAGGACTCCACTGCGGGTTGCCTTTAGACACAGAAGTAACATGCGCCTGCACGAAGCAGAGAGAAACGACGGCGTGCCAGCGAACTCGCAATCACCAGGGAAACTCGGCACTTACTGGACGCCCCTACTGGCCCGCATCACCCCCGGCCCGTGGGGCGGCGGATTCCGGCTCACTCCCAGGTTGAATAAAAGTGACTTTCCGATCAGTCCCGTCAACCGTAATCCTGACAAGCTTGCCGCTGCGTTTTTCCGGGCCGCTCGGCCAACGCACCATCAAACCCATCGCATCCACGTATCCGTTTGCAGTAGCCTCTTTGTCGAGGTCGTACCAGAGAACCTTCGGACACGGCCCCCAGGGCTCACCATTTAGCTCGTACAGTGTTCCACCCGGAGGATCCGATATGTAGGTCACCTTGACCTGCTTGTTTTGCGCACACCCGACCGCAAACAGCAGTGGGATAACAACTGCAACTGCGAAACCGTGTTTCATGGATAGTCCCTTCCATACTACGAATAACCCAAAATACCGTACGCTCTGGCCAATGATAAACGCATCTTTCGCCGAGAACGCTGAACGCCATTTACCTTCGTCGCAATTATCTTTGCAAGTTCAATTCTTGTCAAGCGCAATTCTTGTTTTTCGATGATCTTGGCGTTTCGCCCGACCCACTTGATCATTTTATTATTTTATTCTTCTTGTGTTTTCTCAACTTCTTGCTGTATAGTCAACGAGTGTTGGGCCTGTTCTTCCGTCTCTCAAGGGTATGGCTCTTTATGTTTTGGGTGTGAGAGGCACTATTTAGGCGGTCTGGCTGCAGGCCAAGGAGAAGCACAAGTGGGTACAGGTACAGTAAAATGGTTCAATTCGAGCAAGGGATTTGGCTTCATTAACCCGGATGACGGCGGCGAAGATCTGTTTGTCCACCACTCGGAGATCAAGACAACGGGCTACGCAACGCTCGACGAGGGCCAGAAGGTCGAGTTTGAGATCGGAGAAGGCAAGAAGGGCCCGTGCGCGACCAATGTAATTCCCGGCTGAGCAAACGACGAACTTTAAGAACAAGAGGCTCCGCGATTTAGCAGAGCCTCTTGGTGTATTTGCATTTCGGCACGGTCCGTGACTCAAAGTTGACAATCGGTCGATTGAATGTACCGGTAAACGGCTTCGGGGTGTTACATTGGCAATTTGTAGCTTCTTAGCACCCGACTTAACGCTCTCGCGCCGCCGCCGACGTACACGTCTAATTCCATCCAGAACTTGCTGCTGTGATTCTTGATCCGGGTGTGGACCAGTTCATGCAGGATCACGTAGTCGGTGAGTTCGGCGGGCAGTCTCACCAGATTCATGTTCAGGTTTATGTTGTTTTTTGCCGAGCAACTGCCCCACTTGGTCTTCTGATTTCGTATCGAGACCTTGTTGAATCTGAAATCGTGCAACTCGGCCAGCCCTTCCAATCTCTCGATCAGAGCAGCTCTGGCTCTGGTTTTGCTGATCTGAGGCAGCAGCACCCGCTCGCGATTGTTTTCCAGCTCCTCGAATCTTCGCATGTGCTTTTTGATCCACGGAATTCTGGAGTTGAGGAACTGTTGGGCTCTTTTGACAGACACTCCCCTGGGGATGGTTAATCTAACGGCTCGGTCAGGCCTTACGGTAATCCGCAGATGTTTTGCGCGGCTGGAAATCGCCAAAACAACCGGACCGACATCCGAAACCTCGCATGTTGTTGACATAGGCGCCCGAGAATTCAAGTCTTGGTTCTCTTTAACTCATCTGCGTAGTCAATGCGTTCCAACCGTTTACGGCCCGACAGCCCTCATTCTAACAAGTCACCTCAGGCCTGCAACAGGCACAACCGGCCTTTTTGAGAGAATATCGGGCCCGATCTAAAAAGAGTTTCCAAAGACAATCCCGATCCATTATCATGAGAGCGGCAATCTTGAAAAGAAACATCATGTAAGAATTGAGGGCAGCACATTATGCAGAACGGCATGAGCATGGCGCAGGCGATGTGCAGCAGGCGCGGCTTTCTCAAGGCCATCGGCCTCGGCACGACGATGTACGTGCTGGGCCGCGCGGCCCGGACTGAGGCGGCGACTGGCATCAAGCCCAACATCCTGTGGCTTTCGTGCGAAGATATCAGCCCGCACATCGGCTGCTTCGGAGACGCCGATGCAATCACGCCGAACATCGATCAACTGGCCGCCGAAGGCGTGCGCTACACCAACGCGTTTACTACCGCCGGCGTTTGCGCGCCCTGTCGCTCGGGAATCATCACCGGCATGTACCAGACGACAATTGGGACTCAGCACATGCGGTGCAGCGCCAAACTGCCCGCCATGATAAAGGCCTTTAGCACTTATCTGCGTCGTGCCGGTTACTATTGCACGAACAAATCCAAAACCGATTACCAGACCACCGATCTGCGCGATGCCTGGAACGAATCGAGCGGTAAGGCGCATTGGCGAAATCGCGGAGAGCAGCAGCCCTTCTTCGCCGTGTTCAATTTTACCGGCTGCCATGAAAGCGGCATTGCAGGCGAGTCCAAGTATAAAAGCGTCACTGCGGGATTGAAGCCTTCGCAGCGGCAGGATCCGAAAAAACTCAAGTTGCCCCCCTACTATCCCGACACGCTGATAGTGCGGGAAGACTGGAAACGCAACTACGAACTGATAACAGCCATGGACGCCTGGGCCGGTGAGCTAATCGGCCAATTGAAAGAGGACCGACTTTACGAAAACACAATCATCTTCTTCTGGTCCGACCACGGAGTCGGTCTGCCAAGGGCAAAACGCTGGCTGTACGATTCCGGGACACATATCCCGCTGGTGGTCCGCATCCCTGAAAAGTTCCGTAGCGGCGAACAAGGAAAGCCGGGCAGTATCAACGATCATCTCGTCAGCTCGATTGACTTCGGTCCCACGGCGATGAACCTGGCGGAGCTTAAGATTCCCGAACATATGCAGGGACAACCGTTCCTGGGGCCGAATCCACCTAAGCCGAGGGAATATGTTTTCGGCGCCAGAGACAGAATGGACGAACGCTACGATATCATTCGCAGCGTCCGCGACAAACGCTATCGGTACATCCGCAACTACGAACCTCTCAAAACATATTACCAGTACATGAACACGCCCGAAGAGGGCGCAACCATGAAGGAGATTCGCCGGGTCCACGCAGAAGGAAAGCTGCCGCCTGCGGCCAGGCTGTTTATGGCCGAGCGCAAACCCGTTGAAGAGCTTTACGATCTGCAGGACGATCCTCATGAGATCAACAACCTTGCGGATGACCCCAAATACGCGGGCAGGCTCAAGCGAATGCGAGAAGTCCATCTGAAATGGGTCAAGCAGACAAGAGACCTCGGCCTCATGCCGGAACCCGAGCTTGTTGAGCGTGAGAAGAAGTACGGCAGCCGTTACGCGATCCTGCGCCAGGTGCACGGTGACGCCCTCAACAGCCGACTTGGCACAATCGCCGCGCTTGCTTCTGAAGGCAAGGGGGCGCTGCCCGAACTCATCGCGGCTATGGACGACGAAGATGCGGCGATTCGCTACTGGGGAGCGACCGGAATAGGCAACATCGGCGCAGATGCAAAGGCAGCCGGAGGTAAGATGACGGCGGCACTTGAAGATGAATCTGTCAGCGTCAAAGTCGCCGCCGCGCGAGCGTTGTGCTTTATGGGCAAGCCGGAAAGAGCCCTGCCCGTTCTCGTCGAAACTCTGCGAGGCCAAGATACGTGGGGCCGCCTCCAAGCCGCTATCGTGCTTGACAGCATCGGCGAAGCAGCCAGGCCTGCGGAAGAAGCGCTGAAAGAAGCACTGACCGGCCAGCCCAGCAAGTATATCACCCGTGTCGCTAATCGTGCTCTGAACGTTATGAACGGCACCGACAACGTAGTCCCATAGTGAGAAAGGAGAAAAAAATGAACCGTTTCGCATTACTGATTTCTCTGACATGCGCCATAGTATTTTCATCTTTCGCAATTTGCAGCGCCGAGGAGGCCATCGAGCCCAAAAACAAGATCGTGCTTTTCGACGGTAAGAGCTTCGATGGCTGGTTCAGATATCTTCGAAACAACCAGGGCAACGTTGACGAGACGTGGAGGATCAGGCCCAACGGCATCCTCGCCTGTACGGGCAAGCCGACCGGCTACATCCGCACAGCCAAGTCCTACAAGAACTACAAGTTTCACGTCGAGTACCGCTGGCCCGGCAAGCCGGGCAATAACGGGATACTCGTTCACATGGTAGGTGATGACAAGGTCTGGCCCAAAAGCCTGGAGTCCCAGGGCGGGTTTCACAACCAGGGAGATTTCTTTGAGATCGGCGGCCTGGAGTTCAACGAGCACGCGATTGGCGGCCATCGTGTCCGCGGCAGACGGGTCCTGAAGTACGGCGAGCACAACGAGAAAGAACCCGGGCAGTGGAACGTCTACGAGGTATGGTGCGTCGGCGGGACGGTGAGACCCTACGTGAACGGTAAGCTCATGAACGAGGCCAGTGATTGCTCGGTCAAAGAAGGGAGAATTTGCCTCCAAAGCGAAGGCGCCCCGATAGAGTTTAGAAACATCTACATCGAGCCGGCAAAAGACACACCCTGGCCGGTCAAGCCCACGAAGAAGACAGTCCTGTTCAATGGCAAAGACCTCGACGGCTGGGTCCGCTTCACTCCCGGGGACAAACCCGATGCCCAAAAGAAGTGGACCGTCGATAAGGTCTGGTCCGTCCGTGACGGCGTCATTCGGTGCGAGGGCGTGCCCAACGGCTACATCCGCACGACCGAAAGCTACGCCAACTACAAGCTGCACGTCGAATGGCGCTGGCCCGGCAAGCCGACAAACAGCGGCGTCCTGCTCCACCGGAACGGCATCGACAATGTCTGGCCCAAGTGCGTAGAGGCGCAACTGCAGCACGAGAACGCGGGAGATTTCTGGTTGTTGAGTCACTCGATGATAAAAGCCGACGGCAAGCAAATTGGCCCCAAGCAATACGCAAACGCGAAGAAGAAGAATCCCTCGAACGAAAAACCTCCCGGTCAGTGGAATTCCTACGACATCGTCTGCGATGGCAAGACTGTCACGCTCTTCGTCAACGAGCTTGTCCAGAACAAAGGCACCGACGCCAATCCTTCGCACGGGCCAATCTGCCTCCAAAGCGAAGGCAGCCCGATCGAGTTTCGCAACATCTATCTTGAGCCGATTCCAACGAGGTGACGCCCTGAACGACTCTTCAAATTCAGACCAATTGTGTAAGGAAGCTACGCATCAATGAAATTCAAAACCTGGTTATTAGAGACCCGGCCACAATTTCTTCTGCTCTCGGTGGTTCTGGTTCTTCTGGGTACGGCCATATCTTGTCATCAAGGCCACTTCAACTGGCTCAAATTCATCCTGACAACGCTCGGCCTGGTCCTGGCGCATGCCAGCGTTAACGTTCTCAACGATTACTTCGATTACAAGAGCGGGATCGATCTGGAAACCACTCAGACACCGTTCTCCGGAGGAAGTGGTATCCTCCCCCAGGGACTTCTCGCGCCGAGAGGCGTCTATAGACTCGGCGTCGGCTGCCTGCTGGCAGCCTTGCTGATCGGCATTTACCTGACAGTGGTTTCCGGCTGGCAGCTTTTGCCTCTGGTGGTCGTCGGCGGAGTAGTCATTTACTTTTACACTTCGTATCTTACCAAATGGCTCGTCGGCGAAATCTGGGCCGGCCTCGGGCTGGGGACCCTGCCCGTCCTGGGGACATACTTCGTCCAAACCGGCGGCTACAGCCTCGAAGCGTTGGTCGCCTCTCTCGCGCCGGGATTCCTGACGGCAAACTTGCTTCTTCTCAACGAGTTCCCCGATTTTGCAGCCGACAAAAAGGGAGGCCGCTATCACATAGTAATCGCCCTGGGCAAAAGAAAAGCCTGTCACTTGTATGCCGGATTGATGGCGATGACCTATCTGTGTATTGTCGCCTCAGTGGTCTGCAGATTGATGCCCCCCTTAACATTGATTGGCCTTCTTTCGGCGCCTTTTGCGTTGAAGGCAATCAGCACAACCTTCAAACATCACGACGATGTTCAGAAGATGATACCTGCCTTGGGAGCAAATGTAATAACGGTTCTGTCAACCGACGCCCTGCTCGCGCTAGGCTATTTCTTGACCAGGCTTCTTTAGAGAAGATCGTTTTCAGTTCTTTGTGCCGAGCGGTTCGCCTGTTTTCCATTTCTCGAACAGCTCCTCGTAACCGCTGAGCGAAAAAGAATATTGAGTGAAAGCGTCATATACCGCAATTGCATCCAGCGTAAACGAACCGACCGTGACACCAAAGACGTTCTTGCCGACAACCGGATCGCGCAGATAGCCCAGCACTTTGACCTGGTGGCCGTCGGCAACGGTAGTGCCTGGAGCCGAGTAAACCACAACCAGCGGGCCATCACTGGCCGGACGCTCACCCATGTCCGCGATCCGATTCTGCACGAGCAACTGAAATGAAACCCGGTCCTGTGTCTGCTCGGCGTTAGCTACGCGGCCGCCGAACGCACAAAGCCGGCCAACATAACGCTTCGGGTTTCCCCTGATCTGCCGGAATTTGTTTATGCTGAAAATGTGATACCTTGTCGGCCCCGGGTGTGCGCAGCCGCTGGCGATTGACAGAGCGAGAACAAGCAGCACCTTCTTCATTTCCGCACCTCTGAGACGAACCACAATATTGTATCAATTCTGTGTTAGTCTTCTTCGCCGCCTGTCAAATGGGGCAGGCCCTCTTCGAGCACCATCTGTTCGGTCAGATCCTGGTCGATCTCGGTTAGGAATCGGCTCGGCTTCATCATGATCAGACTGCGCGAGCGATTGCGATAGACCTGAGGCACAACCAGGTATATTTCGTCTTTGGCCCGCGTGGATGCAACGTGAAAAACGCGCCGCTCCTCTTCCTGGTCTTGTTGGCTGTTCAGGGCAAAATCCGTCGGAAACCTTCCATCGGCCAGCCAGGGGATGAACACCACGGGCCACTCCAGCCCCTTCGCCTGATGAACCGTGCTGAGCGTGACGAATTCCTGCTCGGTAGGACCTGTCACAATAGTCTCACCCGAGTACTCCCCGGCAAGAGATATGTCGGTCAGGAACGCTTCCAGGTTGTTGTACTGGGCGGCGAAGTTAGCCAACGCCCGCAGCTCTTCCTTGCGCAGGTCCGCTCCGTCGTAATGCGAGACAACATAGTCGCCGTAGAAATTCTCGACCGTCATATCAATTATCTCGGCGGGAGAATTCAACTGCGTCAACTTGCCGATAAGATTCGCAAGGTCCACGTAGAAAGACCTTGCGCCGGCCGGCAGGAGATTCACCGCACCGGGCTCACCGGCAGATTTCAAAGGGTCATCCGCCCCGCTCATATGTTGCCATAGTTTGTGCGATAAAGCCGAGCCGACTCTCGGCAGCATTTTGAGGACTCGAAGCCAGGCCAGCTCATCGTGTGGATTCTGCAGTATGCGCATGTAGCAGAGCATGTCCTTCATGTGAGCCTGCTCGAAAAAACGCAGCCCGCCCCTGACTTGAAATGGAATGTTGCGACGCTGGAACTCCAGTTGAATCTCGAGCGAGTGCCAGTGACTGCGATAGAGCACGGCAATATCATTGAGGCCTCGCCCCTCGTCGAGGAGACCGAGCGTGTATTCGGCGATAAAGCAGGACTGGACGAAATGATCCTGGCAAGGCACAACCGCGGGCTTGAGCCCCGAGGACCTTATCGCTCGCAGGATCTTAGGGAGTCTGCGACTGTTGTGCGCGATGCTGCTATTGGCGACGGCGAGTATTTCGGGAGTGGAGCGATAATTCGTTTCGAGCCGGTACTCCTTCGCATCCGGGTATCGCTCTTTGAAACCGACAATATTCTCAAAATTCGCCCCGCGAAAACTGTATATGGACTGGGAATCGTCACCCACCACGGTGACGTTGCGATGCTTAGAAGCAAGCAGGTCAACGATGGCGCTCTGGACGGCATTCGTATCCTGATACTCGTCAACCAGGATATGCAGAAACTGATTCGCAAGCATCTCGCGGACATCATCGTGCCTTCTCACAAGCCGCAGCCAGGCGCTGAGCAGATCGTCAAAATCCAGCAGTTGTCGCTCGGCTTTCCTCGATGCATACAGGACCAGCACCTTCTCGATTTCCGCAGCTTCCCGGGTGAACATGGGATATCGTTTGGCCAGCACCGCGTCCAAAGGAGCAAGTGTGTTTTGAATCGCGCTCGATATACCGATCAACACGGACTTCTGCGGGAATCGTTTCTTGTGGATATCCACTCCGGCTTCCCGAACGCACGACGCTATCAGGTCTTTGCTGTCCTCGCGGTCCAGTATCGTAAAGTCAGGCGAGATGCCCAGGACTTTGCCGTGCTGGCGCAGAATCCGATTGCCGATGTGGTGAAATGTGCCGCCCCAGATATCCCGGGTCTTCTGCTTGACCAACAATTCAACCCGGCTGAGCATCTCGCGGGTGGCGCGGTTGGTAAACGTAACCAGCATGATCCGCGACGGATCGACGCCGTTCTGGACGAGCCACGCAAGGCGATATGTCAAAGCGCGGGTCTTGCCGCTGCCGGCGCCGGCTATTACCAGCATCGGCCCGCCCGGCGCAGTCGCCACGGCGAGCTGCTCGGGGTTCAACTCGGCGGCAAAGTCTATCTGCCCCGCCGCGCTTCTCGATCTTAGGGCGAATCTTCTTGTCATCCTTGCGTGCCGTGAAACTAACCACGTTATGATTCTTCAAAATATATTTGATCGTAGGCCAGCATAGCAAAAAATAGTCCGAATGTCAGCCCTGTATTTACGCGGCTGTTCCCCAACTGTGGCACTCTACTGCGATTGACGATAGATGCCTGGTTACTCTGCCCCTTACCCAGATGGGACCGGATGTCCTGCAAATACTGTGGTACTTCTCCAACTGGTCGGGAAAAAAGGTTACTTCCGCCAGGCCCGACGAATCTTCCAGCGTTACGAAACCCATTATTTTACCGTTATTGGTTTTGGCCCGGCGAGCGGTGGCGATAAAGCCCGCTATTGTGATTTCTTTGTTTATGAACTTCTCCAACCGGACGGCGGGCACATGTTTGATCCGGAACAATATCGCCGGATGTATACTGAACGGAATTCCAGTGACATCCACCTCGGCTTTTAGCCTCGCCATCCTGTCGTACTCGCCCAATCGCGAAAGATTATTGTAAATATCGAACAGCAATAACTGATTCGGATTCAACGGTGCAAAATGCAATTGCACCATCATCGCGGGCCGGTTTATTCCCAACCCATCACAGGCGCCGACGTGAACGAGATTTTGCAGTTCCGGTCTTCTGAATCTCACCCTTGTCCGCAGATCGTCGATATCCGCAAACATCCTGACCTTCCGCTCGGCAATAATGGCCCGCATAGTGATATAGCTTAAACCTTTGATTATGTTGAGGCCCGCTCTAATTGTCTTTGCCTCGGGCGTCCATTCCATATCGCTTTTGTTTACATGCGGGGACAAGATTTTTACGCCGCGCCTTATGGCGTCCCAAACGTATACCCTCAGCGGATACATCCCATGATGATTGTTGAACAACGACGTATAGAACTGCCTTGGGTAATTGGCCTTCAGGAAAGCCGTCTGCCACGCAATGTTGGCATACACCGTCGCGTGGGCCTTGCAATATGAATATGCGGCGAATCTGAGGATGTCGCCCCAAATAGCTTCGGCACTTTGGCGATCGATCCCCGCCTGAGCGGCACGCGAATATACAAAGTCGGCATATTGATTCTGCAATCGCGAGGCGGAAACTTTCTTCGATACTTCGGACCTGAACCTGTCGGCGTCGGCAAGACTGTAGCCGACAACTTCCACCGCTATACGCATCACGTCTTCCTGATACAGCATTACGCCGTACGTCTGGCCGAGCATTTGCTCCATCTTAGGGTGCAGATACTTGAATGGTTTTCCGTTGACGTACCGCTCGATAAATTCCGATTTCATTCCCCCTGAGGCAGGACCGGGTCTTATTAACGATAAAGCGATCGCCACGTCTTTTCGGCTCTTGACCTTGAGCCCTCTGAGCAGTTGTCTCATCCCCGGAGATTCGCATTGGAACACGCCGAGACTGTCGCCGGAGCTTAGCATCTTTGCCGTCTTTTTATCTGTCGGACCGACGAGGTCGATATCCAAAGCGTTTTCATTTCTCCTGACAATATTCACCGCTTCATTTACCGTCGAAAGTGCCCTATTACCCAGGAGGTCAATCTTAATCAAACCCACCGCCTCGGCGGCGTCTTTGTCGTATTGCGTTATGACTACACCTTTATTAGCCCGCTCCAGCGGGACGATGTCCCTTACCGGCGACGCAGTAATTACTATTCCTCCGCAATGAACGCCCAGATGTCGCGGGATGCCTAATATCTTATCAGCCAGCCCGTAGATGGGCGAATCCGTGCGAGCCTTGCGCTCTTTAACAAGCCGGTTCACCTCCGTCGGCTCCAGGCCGCACGCCCGGGCGGTGTCGCGGATAGCGCTCTTTCGTCGGTATCGGTTTATATTCGAGATCATTGCGACGTGCTCGGAGCCCCAGTTGTCGTAGCAATATTCGATTACATCGTCGCGCCTTCTCCAGCACAGATCGATGTCGATATCCGGGCAGTCTTTTCTTCCCGGGTTCATAAAACGCTCGAAATAGAGGTTGTTCTCTATTGGACAAACCCTCGTAAAACCCAGCACATAGCTCACAAGCGAACCGGCGGCCGAGCCGCGAACTTCCACGGGGATATCATTTCGCTTCGCGAAATTGACTATGTCGTGAACCACGAGAAAATAGTCGCTGAATTTGTTCTCTCGGATGACAGTCAATTCGTGCTCAAGCCGTTTGACTGTGTTTTTATCCACAGTGCCGTACCTTTTCGCCAGGCCGAAATGACAAAGCCTGGCCAGCTCGCCGTCGGCGCTTTTGCCTTTGGCAAGTTTGACTTTGGGCAGATGATACTTCCCGGTCAATAACTGAAAATTGCACCGCTGCGCTATCTGCTCGGCACTGATGATTGCTTCGGGATAATTTCGAAACTTTCGCCTAAATACTCTTTCAGATATCAGCTTGTTAAATCCGCAGTTGTCTTGCGGTCCTTGTCCGGCGACGCTCAACTGTCTTATTTTCGCCAAAAGCATGGCTGTAACTATATCGTCATTCTCGATGATATTGAAAACACGGTGCGCTACAGGCTTTATCCCATGAGCCTTCGCCCACTCGACCTGACCAGGCTCTCGACAACCTGCGAACAGGCAATCTTCATCGAGAAACCGTTTCAGCTCGCCGAGAAGATCCGGCTGATTACAGATGCAGATTATTCCCTCGCTGTCGTATTTTAATTGTTCTATCAGATCGAAACTCGGACACAGATTTTTCGCCGTGGTTATTCTACAAAGATTCTTATAGCCGGTACTGTTTTCAACGAGCAATATGGCCCGTTGATTGTCGGCTAAAATCTCGGTCCCGAGAATGGACCTGATATTTATCTGCTCGGCTGCTTTGTAAAAATCCGCCGCCCCGTATATCGAGTTCACATCCGCCAGGGCAACAGCTCCGTAGCCGTATTCCTTGGCCTGCTCGGCCAATCGCTGCACCGAGACCGAACCTCTCAAAAGGCTGTAATAACTTCTGCATGTAAGGGCAGCAATGCGCATACTGTATCCACTCTGAAAGATGGTAATTCAGATTCGGTTTATCCACTTAAGGCGATCCTCGTCAGGTCCGGATAGGCCTTCAAGAGTCCTTCGGGAACGGGCTGTTTCTGGCCCGTGAGCAGGGCCTTTAGCTCGAGCGCGTTGGCAAGCTCGGCGCCTCGATAGTGATTGTTGGCAATAACGGTGAGCGTCTTGAAGGCGTCGGCCAATCGCTCGGCTCTTTTCTTTATCTGAGAAAGCTCGTCGTCGTTGTAATAGTAATTATAACTGAACTTTTGCAAAGTTAGGGCAAATCCAGTTGCAGCTTAACCCGTCTAAAATCCCAACCATCCGATTCAATTCGTTCGATTACCCAGGAGATGGTGTCACTGAGGGTTTCCCGCAAGACCGCTCTGCAA
>JADHXR010000134.1 GCA_016782865.1 Phycisphaerae bacterium | reverse complement strand
CACGTTTCGGTGGCGCATTGAAGAGTGGCATCGAGTTCTGAAAAGTGGTTGTCGCATCGAATCTCACCAACATCAAACTGCTGAAAGACTTTCTCGTGCCATTGCCATTGATCTGGTCATCGCTTGGCGTGTGATGCTACTGACGTTGCTTGGGCGAGAAGTCCCCGAGATGCCTTGCGAGCTGTTCTTCACACCTTGGGAATGCAACCTTCTTGACCAACTTCAGCCGTTAATTGCTCCTGAGACCATAGGTGCTCAAAAAAAAAGGGCCTGTGTATCGGAACGGCCTGCGTCATTATCGCACGCCTCGGTGGAGCACTAAACAGGAGTTCAAAAGAACCCCCAGGACCGCAAACAATGCTGCGTGGACTCAGGCGATTTCACGACATCGGATTCGGAGTCACGCTGCACACAAAGGGACCTCCTGATACCATTGTCGAAAACAAATGCGCGGGGCACGTGCAGGGCGAGCCTGCATCGTGCTGCTGAGGACTGACGACATCTTCACGCCCAAAGCCGTAACGGCATTGAGGCAACTGGTGTCCCGGATGCGGAAAGGCAAGGGCATCGCACAAGTCTACAGCATTGATGACATTCCTGTGATCTCCGGAGGTATACCGCATCGACTCCTTCCAACAGAGCTATTGGATGAAGACGCCCTGCAGCGGGCGCGGGCTGAAGCGTTGGCCCATCCATTGACTGGCGGGCAATTAGTTTCGCCGGACGCCGCGATTACTTTAGTGATTGTGCGTCTAAACGAATTCTCCACAGTCGACGAGCTTTTCCCGATGGTCAGAGATATCCGGCGTATTGCCCGGACCATCGCCACGGAGCACGGCCTGGAGGTACTTGTCACCGGGTCCCCGGCTCTCACGGCCGACTGGTTCACTGAGATGCGCAGTCAAAGAATCAAGATACCGGTCATCACCTGCTGCGTAACACTCGTTATCGCGATACTGCTGTTGAGAAACTTCAGTGCTGTCATTATTACATCCACTCCGCATATCTTCGGCACCATCTGGACACTGGGGGCGATGGGCTGGATTGGGATCGAGTTGACTATGCTCGGCTCGGCCATGCCGGCCCTGCTGGCTGCTATCGGTTTCTCAGACTCGATTCATTTGATGCTGCACATGCGGCATGAAGTTGACTCCGGCAGCAGCGCAAGATCCGGCGCTATCCTGGCCATTCGACGGATCGGCATTGCATGTGCTTTGACTTCGCTGACGACGGCGGTTGGCTTCGGCTCGTTGCTGCTTGCGAGCCGCCCGTCGGTGCGTGACTTCGGTGGCTGTTGTGCGATGGGGTGCGTGTTGACTTTTGTCGCTGTGATGACTCTTGTGCCTTTGCTGTCGGGGACTTTTCTCGGCAGGCGATGTGCCGCGGTGGCAAAATCAGAGCAGATGAGTCGCTGGGATTACTGTTTCTACTGGGTGGGCCGCTGCGTGTCGAGAAGGCCGATGCTTATTACGGTTTTCAGCGTGCTTATTACCATTGCCCTGGCTGCAACCGCCCTGAAACTGAGACCCGATGTAGATATACACTCGTGTTTACGATTTGTCTTGGAATCGTTGTCGATGACACCATCCATTTCATGACGCGCTTTCGCACTGAATTTCGAGGATGCGGCAACGCCTACCTGGCAGTTAAACACAGTTTTGATGCAGTGGGAAAGGCGTTGGTAATCACTACCGTCGTTTTTGTGTTCTGTTTTGGAACGTGCATAACCAGCACTATACCCATGACCAGAAACTTCGCATACATAGCCTGCATCGGATTCGCCGCCGCCCTAGCCGGCGACCTGCTTATTCTGCCCGCCCTGCTGCTCGTGTTCTTTCGAGGTCAGATCGAAGAACACCAACTCACAATCACAGAGTAATCTCTCTGTCTCATCAGCAAGAGTAAGCCGTGCTTGATTTGGCTCGGCCTTTCCGGATGGGCCTGCTCAGTACAATCGTGCAAAGAATTTGATTTCCGTGGAGAGACGCGAGGATATCGCTCGGACAAGACAAACAGGCTGTATCACGGGCGTTCCAGTAAACCGACCGATGTCAAAAAGGAGGACTGGATGAAAGACCGAATGGAATACATCCAGGAGTGTATGAACAAATAGGCAGAGTCTTTGCAGTATGTCGGACAGGAGCAAGCACGGACGATGAACCAGTGGAATCCACCGACCGGGCTCATTTCGTCCGGCTCCGCTTCACACACTCCCTCTTGAAGCGGCGGCCCCCTCTGAACGAAGCGCCCGTACGAGTTCCATGAACTGGTCGCCGCGCTGCTGGAAATTGTCGAACATGTCGTAGCTTGCGCAGGCCGGGCTCAGGAGCACGACGTCTCCGCTTTCTGCGATTGTGTGGGCCAACCGGACTGCTTCGGCCAGAGAGTTTGCATGCTCGACCCTCGTATTGGGTGTTGTGTCTTGCGTATCGTGTGCGTTGAGATTGCTTCGTTGCTGCGCTCCTCGCAATGACACATCAGGATCAGGTATTGAATCGGCGATCTTTTTGGCAGTCTGGCCGATCAGGACAGCGGCTTTCGCCCGCTCAGCAATCTTCTTGCCGAGTTCGTCGAAGGGCAGCTTCTTGTCGTAGCCGCCGGCGATGATTATTACCGGTTCGTCGAACGCCTCCAAGGCGGCGATTGCACTTTGCGGCGTAGTGGCGATCGAATCGTTGCACCAGCGGACGCCGTCTATCTGCTCAACGAATTCGAGCCGATGGGGCAGAGCCTTGAATTCCGGCAGGCGACTTCTGATCCGGTCATCGTCAACGCCGAAATGCCGAGCAATGGCAATGGCGGCGGCGAGGTTCGAGCGATTGGCCCGCCCGGGCAAAGGAAAGACGCCGCGAATATCTTCGCTTACATCGTCCGCCGAGAATTGCACACAGGTTCTGCCGGTGTCTTTGCGATATTTCTCGTACCATTCGGCGCCAATCTCGTCCTCGGCGTTGAAAATGGAAACGGCGGGAGATTCTTCATCCAACTGCTGAAACTTGAAGATGTTTTCCTTCGCGGCACAGTAATTGGCGAATGTACCGTGGCGGTCGAGATGGTTCGGCGTCAAATTCGTCAGCAGTGCGACTTTCGGCGCTTTTCGGATTTGTGCCAATTGCTCCAGTTGAAAACTCGACAGCTCCAACACGACCAGATCGTCGGGGCCGATCTCCTCCAGCGTGGTCAAAAGCGGTCGATCGCCTATGTTGCCGCTGAGCCAGACTTTCTCGTATTGCGTATTGCGTATTGTGTATTGCGGGCTTTGAGATTGCTTCGCGGAGTTTATCCTGAGCGTAGTCGAAGGGCTCGCAATGACAGGCACGTCTGTCATCTCTCGTCCCTCATCCCTCGTGTAGTTAAGCAAGTGGGCCGTCAGGGCAGCAGTTGTGCTTTTGCCGTTGGCTCCTGTTATGCCGATTATCTGCGCGGGGCACAATTCAAAGAAGATATTTATCTGGGACGTGATGAGCCGGTCGGCCCGGCGGGCGAGTTCGAGAAACTCATTGTCACCTGGCACGGCAGGATTAGCGACGACAATGTCCGCCTGCTCAAAATCAGTCGCCTCATGCGAGCCGAGATGAAACTCTATGCCGTCAAGACCTCCGAGCTTGCTTATCGAATCGCTCAGTTGGTCAGCCGGAGCCAGATCTGTCACTGTGACGCTCGCTCCCGCTCTTGCGGCGAACTCGGCAACATCAACTCCGCCGCCGAAACGCCCTAAGCCCATAACCAGGACTTTCTTACCGGCAAAATTGTAGCTGGGATCTCGCATGTGTTTTGGTTCTGCGCCGAATGCTCGGGTGTATCAGCGCTGGGCTGGCCAGACGTTTTACCTGATTTGTCAAGTTCGAGCTTGATGTCGAGACCGTTGCCTTCGGCACGGAGGGCCCCGTTCTTATTGATAATCATCGAATATGGTATTGGCCTATTGAAAACAAAAACATTCTTCTTTCGGTCCAATCTTCCGTGCCTAAACGCCTTCCACTCGGACGCATCCACCATCTTCTTCCAAACGGCTTCATCATGGTCTATGCTCAGCGCCACAAAAACAACGTTGCGATCGCCCGAAAATTCTGCGCCGATTGAATTTAGCTCCGGAAACGCTCTTATACAAGGGACATAACATATCGCCATTATTTTCTACAACAAGGTCTGCATGGCATTTGCCAGGTCGACTTTCGCGTCGATTACGGCCTGTTCGATGCACCGCTTCCAGTCGTCGCCGAACTGCTCCTTGTATTTCGGCTTCTCGTAGGCATAGATTATCGAGCGCGAGGCGCTGATCAATGCTCCCGAGCCGTCAGGTTTGCAGAACCGCACGCAATCGGCCCCGGATGCACCCTGCGAACCGTAGCCGGGCACGAGGAACCACACTTTGTCGTATTTGTCGCGCAGAGCGGTTGTCACCTCCGGCGCCGTGCCTCCCACGACCATTCCTATATTGCTGTAGCCACACTCTCCGATTCGTTCGTCTTTGTTGGCGATTCCGGCAACAACTTCAGCGACCTTCTCATACATTCTCATGCCGTCGGCATCTGCGAAATCCTGAACGGCCCCTGCGGAAGGATTGCTGGTCCGAACCAGCACAAAGACACCCTTGCCCTGCTTGTCGGCCATTGCCGCGAACGGCTCAATGCCGTCACTCCCCGTGTAACTGCTGATGGTTATCGCATCGGGCGCGAGAGTATCTTCGAGCCCGGCCATCTCCGGATTCTCCAGATGGGCGGCGGCATACTGTTCGGCTGTGTGGCCAATGTCGCCACGCTTGACATCACCGATAACCTCCAGCCCTAAATCGTCAGCCTCGGTAATCAGATTGTAGTAGGTCTCCGTGCCTTCCCAAAGATACTTCTCGAAATAGGCGATATTTATTTTTACCGCCGGGACCATCGGCGCAAAAATGCGCATGACCTGAGTGCAAAAATCGAAAATCGCGTCGACCGCGGCAGCGGCGTCGAACTCGTCGTTCATCGCACGATGACCCCTTATCGCCGCAGGCAGCCTGCTGTAAACCGGGTCCAGCCCGACAATTAACGATGTCTTCTTGGTTCTCACTACCTCATAGAGGCGGTCAGCAAAATGACTTGCCATTTCTTAGGCCCTCATACTTTGGAAAAATCTTTTTACCAAAACAGCGGAGTTACTATAATCACACGGATGGTTTCGAGCAAGAGAGAAATAACATATATCAAAGCAGATTCAAAAAATCGCCGAACATCAAGAACCAGAAAACTCCTCTGCTGGCTTTTCGTTGATCTGGTTGTAGCAGCCGTCATCATCGGCCTGCTGCTCCACAAGCCCGGCAGCTACGATCCGACAGATTTTGACTCCGCCGGCTACGAGCCCGGCCAGGTGAGCCCATACCTGACTCATGAACTGTCGCCCCGAATCTACAACGGCGTACAGCGAGACGAGCCGTTCGATTTGGTGATCACTCAGAAAGGAATAAACGAAATAGTCACTGGCTGGGGCTGGCCAAAGATGTCGCACGGGGTAATGCTGTACTCGCCTGCGGTGCTTTTCAAGCCCGGGTCTGCACTGCTGATGGCTACCGCAAATGTCAGAGGCGCTGAATTTGTCGTCACCCTCGAGATCAAGCCGAAGATTGACGAGAAAGGACTGTTGACCTTCCACATCTCAAAAGTCAAGGTCGGCGCGATGAACGTTACAGCGATTGCAAAGATTACGGCCAGGAAGATGTATCTGCAAAGAATCGCCCACCTGCCAATAGACAAAGAGGCGGTCCAGACAAAGATAGCGGAATCTTTGCTGAACGACGCACTGTTCGAACCGGTATTCAAGGTTGACGACAGGAAGGTGCGGATTGACAAAATCACCGTCAGCAAGGAGAAGTTGACCGCCCATTTGGCTCCGGCATCATAGCGGCGCCCGTGCTAGCCCGAATTTCTCACAGCCCTCCGGCTGCAATCGCGTGCCTCATGCCAAAATCTCAGCCTCTGCCCAGACGGTCTTTCTCTCGAAATTACCTCAAAGCCTGCCCTGAGCCTGCCGAACGGGGACCCGTTCTGTTCGGGCCACCTACCTATTGACCGGATGAAGCAAAAAACTGACCGGTGAGCGTCAAATCGCGTGATTCGAAGCGCGTTAGCAACGCCGCCGGCCCGTCACAGAATTGCCATAACATCTGTTTCAGGCCACAAAGGCCCGTTTTATGGGAACCGAGGGTTTTTCACCGGTCAATCGATCTCTCACCGCCGGTTGAGTCCAAAAATTATGTAAATTTGATAAAAAAATTATTGCTCTTATCGGATTTGACGATTATTATAAGAGTTTTACTTGTAAGGATTAACAGTAAACGAAGCTAAGCTTTGAACCAGATGAGGTGCTTGAAATGGTTTTGACAGGGCTGGCGAACAGTGCGAAGTAGACGAACAATGGATCTACGCGGCTGTGTTTATGCACATGTGGTGGCTTGGCAATCGCTGTTTCTGCTTCAGTATCGGGAAACGATTGAGGTTTTTTTCTCGGGTTCCCGCTTGCATGAGAAGTTGCAAGTTCGGGTCCCCTGCCGGAGGCAGATGATGTAGGACGAAAACAGAACCTCTATTCGTTTTTTGGCTTAAGGGAGTCTGTTTTTTTTGTGACTCCCGGTTGAAGTGGAAACCTGGCTGGTTTCCATTTTTTTGTTCGGCACCGTGTTTCATGGGCTGGGTTAAAAAACTTAGTGCAGGAAGAAGAAGACGATGAATCAGGAATTATTGAGAATCGTGGAGAACATCGCCGGCGACAAGAACATCGATAAGGAATCGATATTCGTAGACCTGGAAGAAGCTATGATTTCGGCGGCGAGAAAGCACTTTGGTGAGCCTGATTGCGACGTAGAAGTGAGCATAGATCGCGGCACGGGCGAGATCACCGCGTTCAAGGACGAAATCCAAATCGACATCAGGCAGCTTGGCCGAATTCCGGCTCAGACCGCCAAGCAGGTAATAATCCAGAAGATTCGAGCTGACGAGAGGGACAGCATTTATGCCGAGTTCGTTCAGAGAAAGGGAGAGATCATAAGCGGAACCGTCGTGCGGTATGACAGCGGAACGTTGATCGTTAACCTTGACCGCTGGACCGAAGGTCACATGCCGAAAGGCGAACAGATAATGGGCCAGACCCACCGTGTGGGCGAGAGAGTCAGGTGCCTGATTCTTGACGTGAAGGAAACTTCCAATCAGGTCAGAATCATCCTCTCGCGGACCCATCCCGATTTCATCCGCAAACTGTTCGCCTTGGAAGTGCCCGAGATAAGCGAAAAGATCATTGAGATTCGGGCGCTTGCTCGCGAGGCTGGTTACCGAACCAAGGTCGCGGTAACGTCTTTCGACGAAAAGGTCGATCCCGTCGGGGCGTGTGTGGGCGTGCGGGGCAGCAGGATAAAGAGCATAGTCGAGGAGCTTGGCGGAGAGAAGATAGATATTGTTCGCTGGAATGAATCGTCCCAGGTGCTTGTGACGAATGCGTTGATGCCGGCAAAAGTCAGTGAGATCGCCTTGTGCTTTGAGCTCTACCGGGCCGTGGTGGTCGTGGACGAGGACCAGCTCAGCCTGGCAATCGGCAAGCACGGACAAAATGTCCGACTTGCGGCCAGATTGACCGGATGGGACATCGATATACTGACGCCGGAAGAATATAATCAGGGCATCGAGCTTCTGGCGAATTGCGTCAAGACGGTAGAAGGCGCGGACGAACCTGTGGTTGACAAGCTAATAGCGTTGGGTGTTATATCGGTCGCAGATATGGACGACGTAGGTGCCGAACCCCTGATCAGCGAGTTGAAAATTGAACCCAACCTAGCTCAGAGGCTGGTTGCCGCGGCGGCCAAGGAGGTGAAACGCTTGGCTGAGGGTTCGAAACAAGAAAAGACGCAAAAGCAGCCTGCTCAAGAAACTGAAGCAGGGGACAGCCAATAGCGTGCGCATCTCATCGGAGATACGACGCGGCGAAACAGAAATCAGATTGGAGATTTGTTCTTGGCCAGTACAAGGGTCTACATTTTAGCCAAAGAACTTGGTGTCAAGAGTTCTGCGATTGTCGCGAAATGTCAGGGTGAGGGTCTCGACATAAAGAACCATATGTCCGTGATAAAAGCCGGCCTGGCGGCGACTATCAACGAGTGGTTCAGCGAAGGTGAGAACATCACCACCGTTGAGACATCTCAGAAGGTGGATTTGAAAAAAGTCCGAATCAAAAAGAAAGAGAAGGCCAAGGCAAAAGCTATAGAAACTGTCACGGCGACAGCGACGGTGACCGAAGCGGAACCGGAACAAGCCGAACAGAAGACAACAACGCAAGAGATCGAGGTACGTCCTGAGCCGGCAGCCATAACAGAAGAACCGCCGCCGGATGAGAAGATAGTCACGATTCCGCAAGAGCCGAAGCCTGAGCCTAAGCCTGAGCCCGAGCCTGAGCCCGAGCCCGAGCCCGAGCCTGAACCTGAACCTGAGCCGATTGTGCCAGCGGGACCGATTCTTGAAAGGCCTGAGCCGGCTCGCTTGAGCGGCCCCCGAGTGGTTCGAATCGAGGCACCCGAGCCGTTACGACAACCGAGATCAAGAACTAAACCGAGAGCCAGATACGACGCGCCCGTTACCGAGCCGCTGATGTACGATCGAGGGGGTCAAGGAGAGGCAACTTCGGCACCTGACAAAAAGCACGCACCGAAACGTTCCAAAGAGAGAACACACGGGCGTAGACGGGACGAGAGTGCCTCTGAGACGGCGAAAAAGGTTCGGCCCGGCGGCAGATTGCGGCAAAGAGACATCGAAGAAAGACGAGCCCGACTCGACGCCGCCGGCAGCGAAGGCCTGCGAGTGAGGCCGATGCGCAGAATTGCCTCCAAGTTGCAGCAGAGAATCGATCCGGCCGTTAGGCCGAAGAAAGCTGTCGTGAACGAGCCGATCACGGTAAAGGAGCTGTCCGCCGCCCTGGCGATCAAATCGACCGACATCATCCTCAAGTTGATGAAGCAAGGTGTTATGGCTACTGCCAACCAAGTCATAAAGAGCGACATGGCCGAGCTGATCGCTCTGGAGTTCGACACTGAGCTGTTCGTTGAACACAAGGTCACTGTAGAGGAACGGATACGGGCCGAATTCGAACAAAGAGAGGGCAAGAATCTCCGGAAGCGGCCTGTGGTTGCTGCCATGCTCGGGCATGTTGACCACGGCAAGACAAGCCTGCTGGATAAGATCCGGGCAAGTCACGTTGCTGACGGCGAGGCGGGCGGAATCACCCAGCACATTGGTGCATCTGAAGTCATCTGGGACGACAAGAAAGTAACGTTTCTCGACACGCCTGGGCACGAGGCTTTTACAGCTATGCGAGCCAGGGGCGCCAATATGACTGACGTCGTGGTATTGGTGCTTGCTGCCGACGACGGCGTGATGCCCCAGACTATCGAGGCTATAGCCCACAGCAAAGCCGCCAACGTGCCTATTATTGTGGCGCTTAATAAGATCGATCTGCCCGGCTACGACATTAATCGTGTTTACGCGCAACTTTCCCAACAGGAGTTGACACCCACCGAATGGGGAGGCAAGACCGAAGTGGTCAAAACCAGCGCGGCTACCGGCGAAG
Organism: Phycisphaerae bacterium; assembly: GCA_016782865.1. Classification (GTDB taxonomy): domain Bacteria; phylum Planctomycetota; class Phycisphaerae; order Sedimentisphaerales; family Anaerobacaceae; genus SG8-4. The sequence goes on along the minus strand of JADHXR010000134.1, from coordinate 11,849 downwards.
GGGTGGACGATTTGCTGGAAGCTCTCGATTATGTGGCCGAACTGCTCGAACTCAAGGCCGACAATACAATCCCTGCCACAGGCTGGGTCGTCGAGGCCAAGATGTCGGCACAGCGCGGTCCGGTGGCAACTGTGCTGATTAAGGAAGGGCAACTCAAAAAGGGCGACGTCGTGCTGGCCGGTGACACCTACGGCCGAGTGAAGATGCTGAGAAACAGCTACGGAAAAAGCATCAAGACAGCCGGAAGCTCAATGCCGGTTGAGATCATGGGCCTGAGCGGTGTCCCCCAGGCGGGCGACAGATTTTACTGTTTGGATGATATCAACAGAGCCAAGGCTGCCGCCGAGGAGAGCCAGGTAGATCGCAGGGAACGGTCACTCGCCGAACGGACGCAAGTGACACTGGACAATTTGTTCAGTCAAATAGAGGCGGGCAAGACCGAATCGCTCAATTTGATTGTCCGTGCCGACGTCCAAGGCTCGGTCGATGTCCTCAAGAAGTATTTGTCCGAGTTGAGCACCGAGGAGGTCAAGATCAATATTCTGCACGCGGCCCCCGGCGGAATTACCGAAGGCGATGTTGTCCTTGCCGAGGCGTCCAACGCTATCATCATAGGCTTCAACGTAATCACTGAAGAACATGCCGCGAAGATCGCCGACGCCAGAGGTGTTGAAATAAGACTCTACAATGTTATCTACCGCATAACCGAGGATTTGCGTCAATCAATGGTCGGATTGCTCGCACCGGAGGAAAACGAGAACTCGCTTGGCAGAGCCACAGTACGGACTACGTTCAAAATATCCCGACTGGGTACGATAGCGGGCTGCTACGTCAGCACGGGCCTCGTTGCCAAGAACGCCAAGATGCGACTGATTCGGGACAATATTGTGCTTAAGGACAATCTGAAGCTGGAGTCGCTGAAACACTTCAAGGATGATGTTCGCCAAGTCAAGACGGGCTTCGAATGCGGCATCAGAATAGCCGGATTCGACGATGTCAAAGTAGATGATGTGCTCGAGTTCTACGAGATAGTGAAAGTAGCCAGAACACTTCTGTAGTGATGCATCTCTCGTCAGACATTAAGGAAGCAAAGTGCAAGATTCAAAACAGGAAAGCCGCGACAATATCAAGATTCGAATATAGAGGCTCTGAGACTCTCTGTTTCGGATTTTGATGCTTGAGCTTAGTAGTGTGATGGCAACCCGAAGACAGGAAAAAGTGGCGCGCGTGATTAAAGAGGCGGTCAGTGACGCTATTACCCATCATCTCAGTGATCCGCGCATTGAGGGATTTGTCAGTGTTACGAGAGTTGACGTGGCTCCCGATATGCACAATGCCGACGTATACGTCAGTATTTTCGGCCAGGACCAGACGGGGCAGAACAGGACGTTTGCGGCAATACAACACGCAAGAAGTCGAATACGGTCTTTGCTGGCCCGCAAATTGCAAAGCAAATCCTGTCCCGTCTTACATTTTTACAGAGACGAAAACTTCAAGAAGACGCTCGAGACCATGAGGCTGATAGATGAGGCTGCCAGGGAGCTCCAAGAGAAAGATTTGGACGACGAGAACGAGTGAATGAGTTTGAGTGTGGGCAGGTCGACGCCTCTGCGCTGCCATGTGTGCACGAACTTGTGTGGCCGTCCAGGCAGGGATCGATATGAAGAACAGCAAAAATTATTCCAAGAAGGTACAGGCATTGTACCGCACGTTGAGCCGAAAACACCCGAAAGTGCAGAAAGTCAGCGACGAGCAGGTGACCGACGCAATCATCTATGCTATCGCGAGCAGTGAGCTGAGCGAAAAATCTGCCAGTTCTGCTGTCAAAAAGCTCGCCGACCATTTTGTTGACTGGAACGATTTGCGCGTTTCGTGGACCGACGAGATAGTTGACGTTCTGCAAAATGATACACAAGCCACAAGAAACATCGCTTCGACTCTCGTACAAGTCTTGAACGGCATATTCAACCAGCATCATAAAGTCAGCCTGGATGCTCTGAAGAATACCGGCAAGCGTCCGGCCAGACAGGCTCTCGAGAAGATTGAAGGCATAAGCCGCTTTATTGTCGATTATTGCATGCTCACGTCTCTGCATGGACACGCGATCCCGCTCACTGAAAAGATGCTCGAATATCTCAGAAACAACGAACTGGTTGACCCGAACGCTGACGAGCAGCAGATCGAGGGATTTTTGGCCAAGCAGATTCCGGCCAAGAATGGTTACGACTTTTATGCCCTCCTGAGGCATGAGAGCGAAACGTCCGAGAGCACAAAGAAGAAAAACAAGAAGAAAGCCAAAACCGCAACTAAGAAGAAGACAAAAACGGCAACTAAGGCCAAAAAGAAAGTAAAGAAGAAGACTGTCGGGAGAAAGAAAGCTTGAGGCCCGACGTTCGATGCGCTTCATGTGATAGAGAAAGATGTCAGAACAGATGTTGAAATTGGGTATTCCGGCAGGCAGTCTGAAAAACGCAACCGTTGAACTTTTCGCAAAAGCCGGGTTCCACATTCTGGATTCCAAGCGGAGCTACCTGCCTCGCATAGATGACGAGCAAATCCAGCTCACCATGCTCCGGGCACAGGAGATGAGCAGATACGTCGAAGACGGAGTTATTGACGCCGGCATAACAGGCTATGACTGGATAATGGAAAACGGCTCGGATGTCGTGGAGATATGCGAACTTGCGTACAGTAAGGCCACAAGCAATCCCGCAAGGTGGGTGTTGGCCGTGCCCAATGAGGCTCAGGTGAACAAACCCGAGGATCTGGCCGGCGGCATCGTCGCAACCGAACTTGTGAACGTAACGAAGAAGTACTTTGTCGACAAAGGCGTCGATGTAAAGGTCGAGTTTAGCTGGGGCGCCACCGAGGTGAAGGCTCGACTGGTCAATGCAATAGTCGAGCTTACCGAAACCGGAACGTCACTGCGGGCAAACAATCTGCGAATAATAGACACCATCGTGACTTCCACAACAAGGTTCTTTGCGAATCGCCGCGCCTGGCAAGACAAGTTCAAACGCGAGAAAATGGAGAACATTTCCATACTGCTCAACGCGGCAATCGAGGCTCGAAGCAAGGTCGGCTTGAAGATGAACATAAGGAAGGACGGCCTCGATGCGATCCTGAAGATACTGCCGGCTGAGAAGAGCCCGACGGTTTCGGCGCTCGCCGACCCTGACTTCGTAGCGATAGAGGTAATCATCGACGACAAAATCGAACGCTCTCTGGTCCCGGCTCTTAAACGCGCAGGCGCCTCGGGCGTAATCACATACCCTCTCAATAAGGTCATTCACTAATTCATTAACGCGGCACAACGTACGGCTCTCTTGCCATGCGAGTCAAATCCGGTATACTTGCACGCAATAGGCCCCGTGATAGGGGTATTGTCCTGTTAAATCAGTGGGATCATTATTTGTGGTAAAGCAAATTGCTATTTTGGGTTCGACCGGATCGATTGGCAAGAACGCACTTGAGGTAATTGATGCGCTTGGGGCGGGGTACCAGGTTGTTGCATTGAGCGCTCACACCAGTGTCCGGCTCCTGGCCGACCAGGCAAGGCGGTATCGACCCGGATTTCTCGCCGTCACAGACGCAGACTATGCAAGGCATCTCGGCGAACTGGTCGCCGACCTCGACGTCGAAATTCTCGCCGGACCCGATGCGCTGGTCAAGATCGCCCAACTCGACCAGGTCGACGTTGTCCTCGCCGCGGTTGTCGGCGCAGCGGGACTGCCGGCGCTGCTTGCCGCCGGGCGCCGGGGCAAGAGACTCGCTATCGCCAACAAAGAGCCGCTTGTTATTGCCGGAGAGCTGCTCAGAGAAGAAACGCAAAAGCACGGTGGCATCATTCTGCCCGTGGACAGCGAGCACTCCGCGGTCTTTCAGGCCATGCAGTCGGGCACGCGTGAGGAGGTTAAACGAATCATCCTGACGGCGTCCGGAGGACCTTTCAGGCAGGCTACTGCCGAGGAGCTTCAAGATGTAACGGCCGAGCAGGCTCTTTCGCATCCGGTCTGGAATATGGGGCCAAAAATCACCGTTGACTCGGCCACCATGATGAACAAGGCGTTCGAGATTATCGAAGCCCGATGGCTTTTCGACATACCGGTCGATAAGGTGGAGGTCCTGATCCATCCCGAGTCGATAGTCCACTCGCTTGTGGAATTTGTGGACGGTTCGACGATAGCCCAGCTTGGCGAGCCGGACATGCGCCTTCCAATTCAGTACGCCTTGACATACCCGGCGCGTGTCGCGGGAATCGCCAAGGAGCTTCGGCTCGAGGAAATAGGCAAACTGACGTTCGCAAAGCCTGATTTCCAAACGTTTCGCTCGCTTTCATTGGCTTACAAGGTCGCGCAGACAGGCGGCACGGCCCCAGTGGTTTTCAACGCTGCAAACGAAGCCGCTGTCGAAGAGTTCTTGGCAGGAAGAATCAAGTTTGTTAGGATAGTTGAGTTAATCGAACATTGTCTGGACAAGCACAACATTAAAACGAGAGTATCCCTCGAAGAGCTGCTTGAGGCGGATGCCTGGGCCAGAAGAAAGGTCACGGAACTGGCACCTCGCGTGTAGGCTCTTGATCTGTCAGCCGATTTTGGAGACGTTTGAATGTCTGAAATAAAGGATTTTGTTAACAAGTATTCCCGGGCTATCGTGCTGGCCCTTATTCTCATCCCGGTTCTTGGTTTGATAGTCTTGAACCTTGGGGCTTTTGGCAACGTACTTCTGGTTTTGCTTGGCTTCGGCGCAGTCGTCATGGTCCACGAGTTCGGGCATTTCATCGCCGCCAAGATAGGCGGCATCAAAGTCGAAGCATTTTCAATTTTCATGCCGCCAATTCTCTTCGGCATACAAAGGACCGAAACAGGCATTCGCTTTCGAATACTGCCGGAGATCCTTCCGAAAGAAGACGATGAGTCCGGTGACGGCATGCTGAGTTTTACCATCGGCCGCGAAGGCGCCCCCAGCGAAACGGAATACCGTATCGGCCTAATTCCGTTCGGCGGCTTCGTAAAGATGCTCGGTCAGGACGATACGGGCCCGGCAAAGAACGCCGACGATCCGCGTTCGTTCATGAACAGGCCAATTCTTACGCGAGCGGCCGTGCTGGCAGCGGGAGCCACCTGCAATGTCATTAGCGCGGTCATTGTCTTTATGATAGTCTTTCTTATCGGCATAAATCTGCCCCCCGCCATGGTCGGCCAGGTTATACCTGATTCGCCGGCGGCACGTGCCGGTCTCAAACCAGGCGATGAGATAATTGCGATCGCAGGCAAAGCTGCCGACCTTGATTACGGCAACATCGCCATCGCGGCGGCACTGTCCGGCAAAGACGAAAAGGTTCCGATGACGGTCCGACATGCTGACGGCTCTGAAGAAGAGTTCGAGCTCCTGGCCGAGAAACTGCCGGGCGAACCTATGAGAAGTTTCGGAATCTTAGCGCCCACCAGCCTGGAAGTTGCGAGACTCTCAGAAGCAAGCGATGTCGAATACTTGCTTCGGACGACCGGCCTGCTTGCCGGCGACCGCGTCGAATCCGTTGACGGCAAGCCCGTGGCGGCGTATTGGGAGTTAACCGAGATACTCGCCGACACCCTGGCGCCGGAAGTGACACTCTCGATTGAGCGAACGGCGGACACAAAGGAGTCCGAGCCCATTGAGCGACAACAGTCTTTAGTTTGCCATCCCACGCCCAATTATCTTATGAACCCCGACGGTGAGTTGAGCCACATTTACTCCATGGTTCCGCGAGTACGGATAACTGAGCTTCAGGACTTAGATAACTCGACGCAGGAGGATCTCACAAGTGGCAATGTCATTCTCGCAACCGGCAACGTTGATGATCCCGCACCCCGGCTGCAGAACGGCGATGTCATTCTTGCAATCGGCGGTGTTGAGAATCCCACCTACAAAGACGTGCGCGGGGTTACGACCGAGCATAAGGACAAAGAATTGCTCGTGAAAGTTTTGCGAGAGGATCCTAACGCCCCCGAACAGATACTTACGGTTTCCGTCACGCCTACGCAGCCGGAAGGCAGGGACAGAGTCATGATTGGCTTTATACCCGCACTCGACGTCGAGCATCCGGTCGTTGCTGCGACTATCTCCGCCGAAGGTGGCCCGCCAAAGCTCGATATACCGCGCGGCGCCACGATAACAGCCGTAGACGGAGCGCCAGTCTCAAGTTTCTACGACGTGGTTCGAGAAATCAAGCGGTATCCGGGCGAGCGTATCACGATCGATTGGCGTCTCGACGGCGAGAGAGCCGGCAACGTTGCTTTGAATGTGGCTGCCGGAGGAGATTTTATTACCGTCGAATCTAATTTTGTGCATACAATTCCATTCAACAGGCTGGAGAGAAATTTCAAGGCCGGCGGCCCCGTCGACGCCGTCTTAATGGGATACAGAAAGACAGTCATGTTTATTGCTCAGACCTACGTGACGTTGAAGCGTCTGGTCGGCGGGCTCGTCAGCCCCAAGAACCTCATGGGGCCTCTCGGTATTATTTCCATGAGCTACAAGATTGTTGCTCACCAGCCCTTTGTCTATTATGTCTATTTTCTCGGCCTCATCAGCGCGGTAATAGCGGTCTTCAATTTCCTGCCTTTGCCGCCCCTCGACGGAGGATTGGTTGTGCTGTTGCTTGTCGAGAAAGTCAGAGGCGCGGCGTTCAGCGAGCACGTGCAGACGATAATAGCTTATACCGGCTGGATACTGATACTCGCACTCTTCATCTACGTAACATTTAACGACATTCTCAGGACGTTTTTCGGTTATGGACCATAGACTCTCTGATATTGATGGGTGAAGACTGTGACAAGAGGACAACAGTCTCAGGCAAGAAAATGGCCTTGTGCGAACACATCCAGAAGACAACATTTCCCGGAATGCAGGGGACTCCCTACTTGAACAACGTTGCGGCCAAAGCGATCTTCTTCAAGGAAACACTTTGCGATGAGTATCGCAGAAGGCAATTCAAAATCGTGGACAATGCCAAGACGCTCGCAAACAATCTGCTTGCCCTGGGACACGGCGTACTGACCGGCGGCACGGACACTCACATGGTCCTGATCAATGTCGCAAATCTCCAGCAAGGCCTGACGGGCATCACAGCGCAGGATTGCCTCGAAGATTGCGGCATAATCGTCAATAAGAACAGACTGCCCTACGACAAGAGAAGCGCCGCCGTTGCCAGCGGGATCAGATTGGGCACGCCGATCGTCACCAGGAACGGAATGGGCGCAGATGAGATGGACATCATATCGGAATTGATCGACTCGGTATTGCGACACGTCAGGATTGCAGGTCCAACAGGATACAAAATGGACAAATCTCGCGTTGATAGAATCCGAGACAAGGTGCGCCGTTTGTGCGAGAAGTTCCCGATGCGTTGAATCCGAGACGTGTGCGGTCTAAGTCTCGCGCATCTGGCCGGTTCGGCTGGCGGCCGAATCCTCTCTCCGCAAGGTGACGCTCCAGTACAATTGAAACACAGAACCGATGATAGCCATGAAAATCAGGGCGGAAAACAGTATCATCGACATCAACAGCGCCGCCGGCTTCTCCACACCGTAAACTGCCAGAAACCCGACCAATGTCACCTCTCTTACGCCGAGGTTAGCCACCGATATCGGCAGTCGGCCCAGGACGTATATGCCCGCGCAGAGCCACACGCACACAGTCACCGGCACGGTAACGTTGGCGCTTCTGGCGGCAAGCACATACACAACAACGCCGCCGACCAGTGTATCTGTGAATGCAATGAGAGCCACCTGCACGTGAAACCACCACCTAACAGTCTGAAAGACCGTGATTTGATCAAGCACTTCGCGGCTCTTTTGGCACATTTTTGAAGGTAGATACCCTGATAGAAGCTTGAGCAAATCAAGAATTCTGCCGCCCGCCCCTTCGCTCAGCAGCAGCAAGCTGACGAGCAACACGGCCACCAGCAACACCGCGCAAACCACAGGCAACAGCCACTGGTTGTTGGCATTTGCGATGAGCAGTGACGTCGGATTGCTCAGCATCAGCGCAGCTAATCCGAACACAGTCATCAGGGCCATCGTTGAAAACTGATTGTATAACATGCTGCTGAAAACATTGCTGCCCCTTCCCGTGCTTCTTCTGAGGATATACCATTTGACGCCGGTGCTGATCGCCCCGGGCAGGATCAGACTGTAGAGTGCGGTGACGGCGGTCGCACCGAAGAGTGTTCTAACGGGGACTTCACACCCCTGCTGGGCCAGGATGACCTGCATTTTGACCGAGCGTATCCAAAAGAGTATGGCCGTTACAATCCAAACCGCCACCAGATACTGCCATCGAGCCATCTTCACCGCCTGCTGGAACTGACCCAGATCAATCTGGCTGAAGACCCAGACGAGCAACCCAGTAGTGATTACGATTCTGACAAGCAGCTTGGCGAGTTGTCTGGCACGAGTACTCATATCCTACTCTGGATCAACTGGGCTTTTCCCCCAGAATCAGCACCTTCCTTGAAAAAGTCAGTTGTATCTTGTAGAGCTTGTAGAAAATCTTGCTGTCGGGGAAGATTGCGTTGAGCAGCCCGAAAGGCAAACGAGAGACTGCTGCTGTCAAGAGCAAAGACACCAGCCCTGTCATAGGGCCGCAGAGATGGCAGCTCCTGATGTTGCCAAAACCACCATTGATCAGAAGCTGTTTGAGCCTGCGTCTGGTCGTCACGTAGCTGTGGGAGAAATCACAGTTGAAGAAATTAAGACGCCAATTCAAATAGTCTGGCGAGCATATTACGAATTTGCCTCCCGGCCTGAGCACCTGCCGTATCTGCTGGGTGATCTGCAACGCATCGGCCATGCTGTTCATGTGTTCCATCACGTTAATCATCACGACCACGTCGAATTCCCTCTCCAGCGGGGGCAGCGGCGGGACCATCGCCGAGACAACGCTTGCTCCTCTTTCTTCGAGTGACTCGGCCATCTGCCGATTGGCTTCGATTGCACAATAATCCATGCCCTCTTTGAGACAAATATCGGCAAAGATACCTCGACCCGGACCTATTTCCAGAACGCTGTTGCCGGGATCGAGCTCCACATAGTTGAAGATTCTCTGCGCCAGAGCCTTGACCAGCCGCATCCCCATCCCGGTGGGCTTGTCCTGGCGGCTGAAATGGTCAAAAAAAGCGTCGGATTCTTTAGTTTCTTCGGCCATGCCACAATTCCCCTATAGGTGCTTGCGCGCCACAAGCAATCTTTCATCGACACACTTATTCTTGTATTCGTTGTATACATCGACGTCATAAATGCTCTTGTACAGTAGATAATCCTCTTTTAGGACTACTTCGAAACCTTCCGAAATCAAGAGCTGCTCGATCTTATCCCATTCTATATGATCATCGGGCCACACGTGAATATCACCCTCTCGCTTATATCGGGGGTCTATCAGCCGCCTGATTATGTGTTTGTAGCCTCTGACGTCCAGAAGCAGTTTGAGATAACGTCTGAGATTGACCGCCGGCCTGGCTTTGCTCAAAAACTCCACGTATTCGTTCGTTCTGTCGTAGTACGACTCATGGACTTCGTGATCAATGTAGATTACCCCGCCTGGCTTGAGCACTCTGCACATCTCGCCGACTATGCCGAGATAGTCGGGCACGTGGTGCAGCACCGAGTAAGTCGCCACCAGATCGAACCGGGCGTCCTCCACGCCGGACAGGTCTTGTCCATTGATCGCCAGGACATCGGACAAGCCCGTCCGGGAGAAATTGCCTTTAATCAAATCCAGAAAACCTTCGGAAATGTCCGCCGAGACCGTCTCAATTCCCAGCTCTATCAGGTGCCCAGTCAGATTACCAGAGCCGCATCCATAATCGAGGGCATGAGCAGGTTCGGCGCCGGTCCTCACGGCCTCCGCCGCTTTCTTCAAAGCTTTGCCCAGCCGCTCCTGTTCGATGTCGTTGAATATGTCGCCGTGCAGACGTTCATATTTCCTGCTCAGGCCGTCATTGACCATCTTGTTGAATTGTATTTGGTCTTCATCTGGCATAAATATTCTCAAGCCTACAGCACCTATGCTCTACTCGGATCCTGCGAGCACAACTTTTCGTATATAGCGGTTATCTGCATCAGTTGTTCTCGTCCGTCGAACTTCCGAGAAAGCACTTCCGCATCATTGATCAACTTCTCACGCAAAGGGCTTTCCCGCATGAGTCGGCGGACAGCCTCGGCGATACCACCCGCGCTCAACTCGTCCAGCAAGATTCCTGTTTTCTCGTGCCGGACAACCTCGATGAGCCCCCCTACCGCCGAGGCAATGACCGGCACTTTCATTCGCATAAATTCAACAGCGGCGATGCCGAACGCCTCGCGTCTGCTCGGAACAACGCCGACGTCGAATGCTCTGACAATCTCCGCCGGATTTTCACACAACCCGGTGAAGGCGACTCTTTCACCAAGTCCCAACTGATTGACTATCGCCTCGAGCTGTTGCCGTTGTGCGCCTTCGCCGACGATAACAAAACGGTATCGCTCATCTTCCCGACATAGAATCGCCGCGGCATCGATCAACAAATCCGCCCCTTTGCAACTATCGAGTCTGCCCACGAATCCCACGACCATTCGATCGGCGCCTATCCCAAGCGTTTCCCTCGTCTTATCACGATCGTAAAGCCTGCAGTCGAATCGGGCAACGTCAATGAAATTGCCCACTGTGAAAATGGATGCTTCGTCGAGGCTTGCCGTTCGGCTCAACACGGCTCTTGTTGCTTTCGAATTCGCAATCGCTGCTGCCGCTCTTGAACTCAATGCTTTCAGAAGCAACCTATAGATGAAACCCGTGCCGCCCCGAAAGATCGGACCATGCTCATGAATAACAATCTTCGCATCACAGAAGAGACTCGCAAGCAGACAACTCACCACCGATTTCTGCAAGTGGGCGTGGATGATGTCGATCTTGTACTCTCTGCAAAGTCTCGCAATCGCCACCAAAGCAAAAGGATTGTACTTGTGGTGCGCCAGGTTGATGAGCTTTGCATTGATGGGGATGGCTCGAGGGTTTGTCCGCAACGCGCAGACAATGGCCTCGACGCGATTACGATCAAGATTCTCCACGATATTCTTGACGGCGATCGGCGCCCCGCCGTATCCCAGGTGGTCTATCACATGCAAAACCCTGATACTCATTTTAGTCTTTCATAGAGGGCCAGATACTCTTGGGCGCTCCGGCTCCAGGTGAACTGCTCTGCGCGGCTCCTCGCCGCGACAGCCATTTCTCTCACCGCCAGCGGGTTGTCAGCCAGGCTCCTTATCGCCCTGGCAATTTCTTCGGCATTTGCGCATTCGACAATAACACCGTTATCGGTTATTAATTCTTCCACACCTTCACAACGGGTGGTGATTATCGCAAGCCCCGACGCCATTGCTTCGAGCATCGCATTACTCATTCCCTCCTGCACCGTGGCACTGACGAAAATGTCACTCTCGCGGTAAACCTGCGGCATATTCTCCGGATCGATCCGGCCGGCTATCTCGATGATCTCTCCGAGGTTCCGCCCCGAAATAGTCTCTTTCAACTGCGGCTCTAATTGTCCGCCGCCGGCAATGGTTAAATGGAGGTTGACGCCATCGGTGTGCAGGATCTCGACGGCGTCTATGAGCATCTCGACTCGCTTGGTGGCTGATAACCTGCCCACCGTCAGAAGCCTGAGCTTAGCCGCTATTGCGCCCGATTGAGCGGGATAGAATCTGTCGATCTCAACGCCGTTCGGTATCACGTCAATCGAGACCGAAGGCAGAAAACGCAGCGCACGATCTTTCAATCCTTCGCTGCACGCTACCAACGCAGCGGCATTTCTCCAAATTCCTCGAAACACC
>JADHXR010000133.1 GCA_016782865.1 Phycisphaerae bacterium | reverse complement strand
AATCCGAAAAATCAAGGTACTAAAATAAGTTGATAACTGGAGGTAACTCAACCTTTGCCTCCTCAGGGGGCAAAGGCAATCTTATCCCCTTCTATGGGTTATTTCAAAACCGGGCCCTCTGGACCCGGTTTTTTATTATGGAAAGTGCGAAACAGTACACTCTAAAGAAAGTGACTTGTATCGCTAATCTCAAGCACATATACCAGTGCCGGGTGGCGCAGGCGCTGAGACTTTACAGTGACATATTCATCCTGCCACTTGTCCTGTGTGCTGTTGTTACAGGTTGCTCGAGTCTGACGAGGCCACGAGTGTGGCGCGAAACGGGCCCGGCAGTTTGCGAGCTGTCCGTGTTCGATCAGACAATGCTGGATTTCATGGTCTCGCGAAAGGTATCGGCGGGGGCCCTGGCGATAACGCACAAAAGCCGGCTCGTCTTTGCGCGAGGCTATACTTGGGCGCGAGCAAATTCGGCAGCGACCCAGCCGATTTCACTTTTTCGAATAGCGAGCCTGTCCAAGCCGGTGACGTCGGCGGCGGTCCTGAAACTCGTCGAGGACGGAAAGCTCAGGCTGGACGAGAAGGTTGTTGACATACTCGGGTTCGGATGCCCCGAAGGGCAGTATCCCGACCCTAACCTGAAGGAGGTGACAATTCTGCATCTGCTGCAGCATCTCGGCGGCTGGGACCGGAACGAGTCGTTCGACCCAATGTTCCACGACAAGACAATAAGTCAGATTCTCGACGTATCGCTGCCGATTTCGCACGCCGACATCATCACGTTCATGAATGGTCAGCCGCTTCAACACAAACCCGGGGCAAAGTACGCCTACAGCAATTACGGATATTGCCTGCTGGGGCGCGTGATCGAACGGAGGACCGGGATGGGCTACGAAGACTACGTCAAGAAGAAGGTGCTGTTGCCCCTCGGAATCACCGGCATGAAACTGGGCTGTTCCAAACTCGAGGACCGAATGCCGGGCGAAGTGACGTATGAATCAAATCGCGGTGGCGTATACGGCGCATTCAACCTGGAGAACATGGATTAACACGGAGGCTGGCTGGCGCCGGCGCCCGATTTGGTGCTATTCGCCGCGGCATTTGACGAGCCACAAGACTGCCCGATCCTCTCGGCAGAGTCTATCGCGACGATGTTCGCACTTCCCGAGACGATTGCTCCCGACGAGTACAAGCGAGGCGAGCAATACTACGCTTGTGGATGGAGTGTCAGAGATTTCGGCAGCGGCCGGCGGAACACGTGGCACACCGGCAGCCTCCCCGGATGCTACACATTTATGGCGCGCTGGTCGAACGGCGTCAACTGTGTCGTCCTGTTCAACAAAAGAGGCCCCGGCTTCGCAGAGATTGACCCGCTGCTCTGGAAAGCCGTAAAGTCCGTGGCGGCATGGCCCGACCACGGTTCTTCGGCGATATGTCAGTAGTAGGGGGAGCCATCGCCAAGCCTGCAAAGCCCAGTATCTACGAACTGCTGGGCTTTGCCTTTGAGCGTAATTTTGCCTTGACACGACCCCTGGCACAGCCTAGACTCTCTTCAAGTAAAGGGAAGAATATCATGATCGAACTTGTGCGAAAGCATGGTGAAAATACTGCCGATCGCTGCAAACAACACAATGTCATGTGTCTGGGACTGTTCGGATCCGCCCTGAATGGGGATCTCCTATTACTGAGCGGAGTTGGGGTCCTCGTTATCGGTATTTGTCTTGCCTTGGGCGGTTGCGCCAGAGAATTGACGGCTTACGGCAGAGCAAGAGAAGCGGACACTATTGCATCATACGAGGAGTTCATCAGGACCAATCCGCGGGATCCTCGTGTGAGATACGCAAGGCAACGCGTCGAAGTATTGCGTCTTCTCGAAGCGCAGAGAAGTGGTCCTGCAAGTGTGGTCGGTGCAGAGAAGATGGCTCCGCAGGAGGGGGTCACAGTGAGGGCGCAGCCAAGAGACGTGCGGCAGGGACCATGGAACCTGACCACTGAACTTCCGCGAAGATCGGCATTCACGCTCGACCTGCACCACGGCAGCATAGCACCGATCCCTCACAAGTTGAGAATAAGTCAGGAAGGCGAAAGGGTCACATATTCGCTCGAACATGGCAATGAGTCCAACAAGTCTTTGCTTACAGAACATATCCCGCTTGCTCGGTTCACCCGTTTGTGGGAAGCCGTTGTCTTTTCTGACGTTGGGTCAATGAAGTCTTCCTATGGGAAGATGGTGTCGGCAGAAGATTACCGCGGTTATCTTATGATTGGGATTGATACAGGGACCGGCCAGTTCTCAAAAAAGATTCACCTGGAAGGTCTGAACTTCGAAGATACAGATCTTACGAAGCTCCTGAATTCAATGACGCAAATGCACCCGAAGGATCATAGGATGCCTTTCTTCCGATAGGATCAAGCCCGGCCTTACCCTGCGCGATGACACGGGGCTTGCTCGCCGGCGACGATATCGGTAAGATATGGCGTTACGCGAGTCTCACGTCGTGTTAGATTGATGGTAGGTTCTAAGTAGAACGAAGGGGTTAGATAATGGATAGAAGAATCACTCGGCGTCGATTCATCAAGAGTACGGCCGCAATGGCCGGCACGGCTTTTTTGTCATCTTGCAGCATCGGTCCTTTTGCCAGGAAAGGTCCGCCGGCGGCTGCGGACCAGGTCACCCTTGGCAAGACCGGCTTGAAGCTTAGCCGGCTCGGGTTCGGCACCGGCAGCAAAGGGGGCAGCATTCACCGAGATCTTGGCAACAAGGAGTTCACCCGCCTTCTGCGGTACGCTTACGATCAGGGCATTACGTATATAGATACGGCTCAAAACTACAAGACGCATACGATGGTAGGCGAGGCGATCAAGGGCCTGCCGCGGGAGAAACTGTTTATCCAGTCCAAGATGCCCGGCGTGCCGGACAAACCCCTTCAAGTTCTGGATCGTTATCGCAAGGAGTTGGGCGTCGACTACATCGACAGCCTCCTGGCCCATGTGGCGGTCAAGGCCGACTGGGATGAAGGCCGCAAACGCGTGCTGGATGCCTTGGCCGAGGCCAAGGACAAGGGGATCATTCGCGCCCACGGCGTCTCGTGTCACTCGCTGCCCGCCCTGACCAAAGCCGCCGAACTGGATTGGGTCGACGTTAATCTCGTGCGAATCAATCCACAGGGAGTCTTCATGGACACGCCGCAGGAGATATGGAACGCCGAAAGCGACGTGTCTCACCTGCCTGCGGTGCAGCAGCGGATACAGATAATGCGCAAGAACGGGCACGGCGTCATCGGCATGAAGATTATTGGCAACGGCGACTTTGCGACCGCCGCCGAACGTGAGAGGTCCATCCGCTTCGCCATGCAGGGCGGTTTGGTCGATGCGGTTGTTATCGGCTTCAAGAACACAGCGGAAATCGACGAGGCGATCCTGCGTGTGAATCGTGCTCTTGCCCAGATGGGGGCGAGAAGCGATTCAAAGGTGGCATGAAATAAGCTCTCGGCTTTTTCTTCTGTGCAATGGTCCAAAAAACACGGACTGGAAGGCACGTTCGGGCCTTTATTAAACCCTGTGGGGGGCAAGTTCATCCGGCTCCAAGGAAAATCCCATGTAATTTTTTGCTTATCGCCAATCTTCTTAGTATATTTTGACTGCCGGGTCAGTCGCACGGCCGGCCCGGACAGTTTGGGATAATGGAGCAAACTGAAGGAAGGATGAAATGGAACTTGAGACAATGTCAAATGCGGCCCAAGGTGCGCGCGCCATCAGCACAGCGCACAATGCGATTTCGCAAAAGAAAATCGCAGACGATGATGCAGGCGCGGCAGTAATCCGAGGCCCACACGGTGCGGGATTGTCAAACCTCCAACAGGATACCGACAATAGTTGTTTGCGTCGAAGCTTCTCTCTACGACAAGATCACAAACTAAGTGATTCACAGTGCAAGGTTAGGGTGTGACATGAAGCTGAACTCGATAATAACGAAGGAAGTAGTAACCGTCGATATGGACGCCTCCTTGGTGACCATGTGCGGGATATTTGAGAAGAGAAGGTTCCACCATCTATTGGTTGTCGAGGACGATGAGCTTTGCGGAGTCATTTCGGACCGCGATCTCTTGAAGGCTTCGAGTCCGTTCCTGAATACGCCTTCTGAGCAGAACCGAGATCTCGCCACGTTGAGGAAACGGGCGCATCAGATCATGAGCCGCAAGCCGATTACGATCGCAGACCAGGCGAGCTCAGAGGATGCGGTTCGACTAATGCTGCGCGAAAACATTTCTTGTCTTCCCGTGATGTCGTCAGACGGCCAGGTCGCGGGCATCGTCACATGGAAAGACCTCCTGAGGGTGTACTCATAGTACGCGTACGTTGCCCGGCGAAATGGAAGTGCCTCGCGAACAACGTAGAGAGTTCTTGTTCGCAACGGATCCTATAGAAACAGGTGTTACGCTCGCATAGCACTTCGTGAATCGACAATCGATATCAACGCTCAGAATCTGGGGATAGACGTCACCGGGCTGGATTTGACGACCGATACTGCCGATGCGCTGGCTTTCACGAAGCAGTCGATCGAGCAGACCAGCAGCTACTACACTTATCTCGGCGGCAAAGCCAAACGTTTGGAAAAAATCGCCAAGACGATAGAGTTCGATATTGTAAAGGCCATGGGTTTCCAGACCAGCATCGCGAATACGGATCTCGCTGAGGAGATAGCGGCCGAAACGACCGGCCGGATTCAGGCTGAGAGCGTCGTGCTTCTACAGACTCAGGGGTTGGTGGCAGCGTCCAGAGCTCTGGAATTGCTACGGGCAGAGTGATCCACCTGATTCTTCAGTCACGGCCCACAAGATCGGGCCACATCTGTGTTTTCACACTTGACCGCTGCCGTCATCATTTGCTATACTGCATAGGGCAAGCACGGAATGAGTAGTGATACTATTTGCCCGAAGATTTAGGTGGAGGACCGAAGACGATGAAGGCCGGAGATTCATGGATTTTGCGGAAGATTCTTCTACTCCTAACCGCCGCACTACTCTGCTCGGTTACCCGTGGCGCCGTGATATATGTGGACGATCACGCCGCCGGGGCGAACGATGGCTCAAACTGGCGAGACGCCTACAACCACCTTAGTTATGCGCTTCGCGAGGCGTCTACCGGCGGCGAGATAAGGGTGGCACGGGGCATCTACCGGCCGAACCAGGGATTGATGGCTATCCCTGAATTCGACTGGCGAACCACAACATTCCGGCTCGTCGATGGCGTCACTCTCAGGGGCGGCTATGCAGGCTCTGACGCATCGGATCCCAACGAACGAGATGTCCAGACATACGAGACCATTCTGAGCGGCGACCTCCACGGCGATGACGGGCCGGAATTCTCCGGCCGCGATGAAAACAGCTACCACGTTGTGACTATCGCGGGGCCGGCCTTTATAGAGGGAGTCACGGTCACCGCCGGGCACGCCTCCGGCGTGATTGGGGCCGGCGGAGACGATCTCGCTGCAGCCTTGGGAGGCGGCCTCTGGGTCATCGGAGAAGGCGTTACTGTGCGCGAGTGTGTATTCGAGGACAATTTTGCCGCAGAGGGCGGAGGAGGACTCTATGGCGAACAGGCGGAGATGTTCCTTGAGGGCTGCACGTTTGACGGAAATCTGGCAGGGTCTGATTCTGCATCGATAGAAGGGTGTGGCGGCGCCATGATGTTTGACCGAGTCGATGCTATCGTCAGCAATTGCGTGCTGCGCCAAAATGAGGCGACATGGGGTGGAGGCATCTACAGCTCCCACTCAAGAGACGTCGAATCGGTCAATTGTCTGATGCTTGCCAATACTGCCCTGAGAGGTGGCGCAGCATTCTATAGCGAAGGTGGGTTCGTGAAGGTTGTAAACTGTACGGCCGTTGGCAATAGGGCGGCCGACGGTAATTTCTTGCTGGATGTTACCTTCCCGGTTCGGGGCCAGCAGACGCCCTGGATTCGAATGGACAGTTGCATCCTGGCTGATGGCGGAAACGAAATCTCAAACAGTGCCGCAGTCTTAACAATTCAATATACTGATGTGGTCGCTGGGATGTCCGCTATCAGTGACCCACAGTACGCGATGATTTGGGGGCCGGGCAATATTGCTGTTGATCCACTGTTTCCAGAGCCCGGCTATTGGGTCAATGTCGATGATCCGAACGTTGCCGTCGAGCCAAACGATCCGAACGCCGAGTGGATTGATGGGGACTACCATCTAAAATCCCAGGCGGGTCGGTACGATCGGAACACTCAAGCGTGGGTACAGGACGATGTTACCAGCCCGTGTATCGACGCTGGCGATCCGGTTACTTCATTTGAGCACGAGCCCGCTCCTAACGGCATCAGGGTCAACATGGGCGCATACGGAGGCACCGTTGAGGCGAGCAGCTCTGAGTACTCATGGTCGTTCGCTACCACTCAAGGGTTGCTTCCTGCCGAAGGGCTTGGCGTCGTGCTGCCGCATGAGCACATCTTTACCGACCTTCGCGGTCCGACGACGCCGGGGTACAGTCAAGCGAACGCCGCAGACGTGGTGCGCGTCATGGCGCCGCTGCTGGCCGAATCGCGCCAGGGGGGTGTTGGCGTTATGTTCGAATGCAGCAGCATCGGTGTGGGGCGCAATGTCCCAATCATCGCGCAGGTGGCGCAGGAAGCGGGATTGCCGGTCGTGGTGCCTACGGGCGTGTACGGTCGCGCGAATTTCGCACCGCCGGCACACCGGAATATGTCCGAGGATGAATTGGCAGCGCTGTTCACTGACGAGATTCAACAAGGGATCGAGGGCACTGGGATCAAGGCAGGTTTTATAAAAATCGCGACGGCGGCAGCATAACTGCACTCGAGGAGAAGTTCCTAAGGGCTGTCGGACGTGCTGCGCGCCAGACTGGTGCGGCGATAGCCAGCCATACGCCGGTGGGGGCCAATGCGATCAGGCAGGCCGACATTCTGGCATCAATCAGCCCGGAAATCCGGCTCATCTGGGTACATGCCCAGAACGAGAGCAACCGCGATCTGCATCGCCAGTTGGCCGCACGAGGCGTATTCATTGAGTTCGATTCTCTGGGCTGGAATCCCGGGCAGGACTCGACGTTCATAGCCGCTATCAAGGACTTGCTCGGCGCCGGACACGGGGACCGTATTTTGCTCTCACATGATGCGGGATGGTATCGGCCTGGAGAGCCGAACGGTGGTAGTCAAATGCCCTATACGTACCTTGTGGAGACTTTCATTCCGAAGCTCAGAAGTGCCGCCGTGGACGATGCGGCGATTAAAATGATTACCGAGACAAATCCGATTCGCGCGTTCGGCTTCAGAACCGTAACTGTCCGGCAGTGAGCTGAGAAACGCTCGGCACACCGACTCGTTGTCACGAAGTCAGCCCGTAGGGCTCGATCAGTTTCCTGTGCGCCTTGAAGTGGTGCTGGCACTGTTCGGGGGGCGTGCCGAGCACTTCTATCTTGTCGAGATCGCCCTGACCCATGCCCGCCTGAGCCATGCTCGCCAGGTACATTATCTGGGTCGGATCGAACCCCATTAGCTTGGTCGCCAGCGTATCCATCGCCAGCGGGTCGAGGCTGGCGAAGGCAAGCCTCGTGTCAACGGGAGTCCCCCCGGTGGGTCCGTTGCCCTCCATTGCCACAAAGCCGTCGATTACGCCGAGATCAGGATAAATCTCCTGTGCCAGATGAAACATGTTGTAATGCAGAACGGCCTCGCGAGAGAAGTTGTAGATTGAGTGTGTGAGCCTTTTGTCGTTCTTCTTGTAATCGTTCAGCGGCGCCCCGAGCAGAATATTCTTGAGTGACAAGGTTGTCACCACCCTGTCGTGCGTCTTCATTTTCGCCGCCGAGATTATGTACGTGTCGGGATCGAGAAAATCCGAAATGATCCGAATAGGAGTCGGGCGGTGTCCGTTGCCAAAAACATAGCGGTACTTCCACGGCTGCTTATTCAAATCGATCAGCTTGACATTGTACTCTTTATCGAGAGGCAGATAGCCGTAGTTCTTGAAACCGTCGAACGTGCCTTCTTTTGATATTGTCGATTCCCCGATAAGAATCTGCTTTTTGTAGTGGGGCCTTAGAAAATCCAGAATTCCTCTCACCGCGTCGGCGTGGGTGGCTGCAAGCTGACGAGTGGTGATTACAAAGTTTGGCTTGATTAGAATCTTTTTACTGCGGATCGAAGCGAGAACGTCGTCCTCGATTTTCTTGAGCGCCTGGTATGTAATTTCCCGCCTGTCATTGCCCTTGACCAGGCCGACCTTCGCCGGGCCGGCGGCTCTGAACAATCCGTTATTCTTGACCCAGCGACTGCCCGGGGCGGCGCCAGTTACGGCGGGACCGAGCGATCTTCCGCCGAGCGCCAGACCCAAAGCCCCTAAGCCGAAGCCTCTCAAAACCTCACGTCGATTCACATCGTTCTTGTTGCCTGCCACTGGCTGCTCCTTCTCGGTAACAAACGTTTGACGTTTTCGGTATTGTATGCTTTTTGCCTGCCAGAAGCAAGCCCACCCTGTGGATGTGCGCAGTGCCGCTTGTTGCTATTTCGCGGTTTCTATCTCAAGCAGCTTTGCCCGCCATTGCTGGGCCTTATCCGGCTTGCCCCAGGCCTCGTAAAGCTCTATCAGGCCCTTGACCGAATCCAGCCTATCCGGGTGCTTCTCGCGCAGGACGCGGCGCCTGCTCTCAAGCGTCTCGGTAAGAAGCCGCTCGGCTTCGAGGTGGCGGCCCATCGCTGTGTAAAGCAGGCCGAGCCCATGCGCCGAGTAGAGCGTGTCCGGATGTTCGGCGCCCAGCACGCGGCCTCTGGCCTCGAGTGTGCTCTCGAAGAGCGACTCCGATTCCTCGTAGAGTGTCTTTTCCTTGTACAGCCGGGCGAGGCTGTTCATTGCAGCCAGCGTCGAAGGATGCTCGGCGCCCAGTGTGAGGGTCCCCATATCCAGCGCATCGGTCAGGAGCCGCTCGGCATCATCGTACCGGCCCTGCGCCGTTCGGAGGATCGCCAGGCCGTTCATCGAGACAAGCACGTCCGGATGCTCGGCGCCGAGAACCAGCGAGCCAATCTCCAGGACATCGAGCAGAAGCGGCTCGGCCTCATCGTACCGGCCCTGCGCGATGTACAGCATTGCCAGACCGTTCACCGAGTATAACGTGTCCGGATGCTCGGAACCCAGCACCCGGCGTTCGTGTTCGATTGCTTTCTCATACAGCGGCTCCGCCTCTTCGTACCGGCCCTGGAATCGGTAAACGGTGGCGAGATTGCCCATGAACAGCAGGGTGGAGATTTCCTCCTCGCCCAACAGGGCACGGTTGATCGCCAGCATTCTTTCGTAAAGCGATTCGGCTTGGTCATACCGGCCCTGAGAAAAGTACAGCACGGCAAGGCCATTCATTGAGAACAGCGTCTCGGGGTCCTCATCGCCCAGCACCTGCCGTCTGCCTTCCACCGTCTTGGTGAAAAGCAACTGCGCCTCGTCATACCGGCCTTGTCTCCAGTATACTCTGGCAAGCCCATCCGCAGTGCTCAGCGTTTCGGCATGTTGCTCGCCGAGTTTCTCGACTCGAATCTTGTGCGCAAGCTCCAGGTGTTCTTGAGCCGAGTCAAAGTCACCGATGTTCCGGTATGTGTTGCCCAGCGTATGACGGATCGACGCCTCGACGAGCGGCTCGGCCTCGAACTTGCCCTCGAGCTTCTCCGACGCTGCGTCGAGAAATGAGCGTACCGTCACCTCCCGGCCCTGGGTGACATACGGATCAACCGATGAAAGAAGGTCATTGCGCAGAAAGTCACTCACCGCCTGTGAGATCTGCGCCTGATGCTCGGCCTCGTACCTTGAGACCAGCGCTTCGGCGCGGGCCTGAGCCTCTTTGATTGCAAAGGCTGTGGAGACGAAGACGGCGGCAACCAGCACCGCCAGCACAGTGGCGAGACTGGTTACCAGAATTCGGTTTCGAGATACGAACTTCTTGAGGCGGTATGGCCTCGACTCGGGGCCTGCAATCAGCGGGATCCCATTGAGGTAATTGCGGACGTCGTCGGCAAGCTCCGATGCCGACCGGTACCGTCGCGCGCGGTCTTTACGCATCGCCTTGAGCGGGATCCATTCGAGTTCCTCGTGCAGACGTTTGGCCAACATCGCGACATTCGTGCCCCGGCTCTCGGCGATTTTATGTGCATATTCGCCAAGGCTCGTCAGCCTTGTGCTCGGCGTTTTGGGGTTCTGCTCTCGAATTATCCGGCGAAGACCGTCGAGACCGCTTTCGCGCAGCTCCTGCGGATCAAACGGCATCGCTCCGGTCAACAACTCGTAGAGCAGCACACCAAGCGAGTAGATGTCCGATCGCGTATCAATATCCCCGGCGCTCATCTGCACCTGCTCGGGGCTCATGTATTCGGGCGTCCCGACCAACTGGCCTTTCTCCGTGAAAAGCGTCCGCTCGGTCAACGACTGGGTGATCGCCTTGGCTATGCCGAAGTCGATGACCTTGGGTAGGGCCTTATCCTCGTGACTCGCCACGAGGATATTGGAAGGCTTGATGTCACGATGTATGATGCCCTTCTGGTGCGCGTGCTGGACCGCCTCACATATCTGCACGAACAGGCCCAATCTGTCGGCGATACTGAGTTTGTGTGCGTCGCAGTACTTGGTGACCGAGAGGCCGTTGACGTGCTCCATGATGAAATAGGGATACCCCTCTTCGGTTGTTCCCGCATCGAACACTTGAGCAATGTTGGGATGGTTCAGCAGTGCCAGAGCCTGCCGCTCGGCTTCGAAGCGGGCGATGACCTCTTTTGAATCCATGCCCGGCTTGATGATCTTCAGCGCGACCCGGCGCCTAACGGGGCGCTCCTGCTCGGCCAGGTACACTATCGCGAAACCGCCTTCGCCGAGAGCGCTGAGCAATTTGTAGGGACCGATCCGCCCGCCGACCCTTTCGGCCGGACCGCCCGATGCGGCGGTGGTGGTATCTAGTTTGCTTTCAATGGATTCTCTGCCGTTCTTACGGTCCGTATCGCTCATCGGTTCGCTCGGCATAAACGCTTCCCAACAGACAGATGGGAATGAATCTGAATTCATCTAACACCAGAGGATTATAGCAATCGGCCGGCACGCCGTCAATGCAGTTGGGACACCCGACATAACCATCGGCTGGAAAGGCGTCAACGAACTGTATGGAGCTTCGGATTGTGAATCCTTCTGTCCCTTCGTAGATGCTTGCATCACCCCTTTTAGAAGCCCTTTCCTGCTACCCTAATGCCGGTCAAGACTGAAGTGGTACTGGTTTCGGAATGATTTCGGACTGGAATCAGAGACACTTCACGGTAAGAGTGACGCCAGAATGACGCCCGAGAGGTACTGTGCGCGCCTTCTTGCGCACCCATGGCTGGATTGATCAATTTTTTGAGAGTACAGGCTAACTCTTCAGACCTCTCAAGTCTGGCTTGAGCCTGGTCTCCGACTGCAGCAGCGACGCCCATGTCATTTCGCCGCCCTTATATGCCGCTTGGCGACCGAGAATCGCTGTCAGGTTGGACCGCACAGACTCTGCCGCTGTTTCATTCGCATACTGCCGGTGCGTAATGCTCTGGTGAAAAGCCTCGATATTGGACTGTGCCCCTGTCGTATAAAGCTGGTCGAACCTGCCACCCTTGTAAGATTTTCTTCCGCGAATGCTGACACCGCTGAAGTAGTCTGTATCAATAACCCCCTCCGAACCAAAGAACCGGCACCGTATCTCATCACGAACACCTGGTATTGACTGTATCGAAGTAAAGCTGAGCAATAAATCATTCTCGAACCAGTACGTTACTGCAAAATGATCCCATATACTCCCTTCAGGCCTGAGCGTCTGTCCTCCTGATCCAACCGCACACACCGGATCGCCACCAGCAATCCATGTGGCCACATCCAGGGCGTGAATACTCTCCTCCACAATGAAATCACCTGAAATCTCCAGAACATAATACCAGCTCCTCAGACACTCTTCGCTACCTGATGGCCTGGCGCCTCGACCGCCGCCTTCCCACGGATACTGTGCCTCACCCATGACCAGTTGTCCCAGATCTCCGGCCCGAACGCGTCGCACTGCTTCACGATAAAACTCATTGGCGCGTGTCTGGAAATCCACCAGGAAAACCTGCTTCCGCGATGTCGCCTTTTTGCCGGAAGCCCTGATAGACTTGCAGCCGGGCACATCAATGGCAACAGGCTTGGCCAGGAATACATGCTTACCTGCATCCACAGCGGCAGCGGCCTGTTCTGGATGAAAGTAAGGCGGACTCTCATATTCTATTCCCACTGAGGCGCCTCAACAATGTGCTCACCGTTGATCTCGATACGGCGCCCATTAACAATAGCCTCTCCTTGTCCGTGAGCCAACACTCGCCACTGCTTCTGTTCTGGCCACTGACCTTGAGGAACGATTCTGAAGCGATTGGCCTTCTCTCGGACGATAACCCCTTCGCTGAGCAGCCAATAACCTTTTGTTGCTGTCAATGAGGTGAAACCGCGGTACCGGTCGTACTCAGCTTCCATCTCTTCGACAGAATCAAAATAGCCGACAATGTACGAGGCTGCAAAGCGATCTTGGGCCTTCACAGGCATGCCGCCAATTTCCTGGATGAGACACACATATCCACGCTGATGACACCAGGCTTCACTGACTATCTTGGGCTCCAAAGTCATGCCGGCGAGCCAGGGCATGTTGTTGCCAGGAATCTTGTGGGCCCTGATCATACGCTTTGGCAATGAGTGCGTGCCTCTCTGGTAGAAATGGCGGCTGTCAGGGGCAAAGTCTTCAAGAAAGTCAGAGGCAGGGATGTGGCCCTCGTAGCTCAGGAATATCTGCTCGAAAGTATCGCCCTTATTATGCTTGATGTGGCCGGGCATGTCGATTCGAAGGAAAAGCTCGTCAACGTTATTCGCGCACTCAACTGAATCGCAGGAGATGAAATACCGCCGGCCCATTGGAAAAACAATCGTTTGTTCCCATAGTGAACCCGGTGTATAGCCAGGCGCAGCTTCAGTCCATCTCCACCACTGGCGCACAGCCACAAAATCGCTTCCTGCAATAAACTCAGAGTCTATATGCCTGGCCTGGGTGCAGATCTGGGGAAGTTCAATATAGTGTTTGGCGATATTACCGTGGATCTTGTCGCCGTATCTGTAAGGAATCCCGCGTTGGGCGCCCGACCCCATTAGAAAATCGACAATATCCAGGCCAAAGCTGCTGTCGCGAGCGCCAGTCTTGCGGTCGATAAGGGTATTGGCCTTGACACCACTGACATAGCCGTTGGGCCAAATCTCGGCAGTCAGGCAGTCAGTTTCAATAAGGATGCGGTCGTTTTCACCGCGGGCAGCTCTGGGCAGATTGGCGGATAATATCTGGGAGTGGGCTTTGGCTTCAGGCTGTGGAGATAAAGCTGGAAGCTGTACTTCCTGCTGCGGTGCGTCATGTGAATATCCCCCAGCTAATACCGCCCACACCAGCACGACCAGGATGATTATGACTATAATCCCCCCGCAGAATTGACGTCGTGAAACTCTTCTCATGTTGGCCAATGCCATCAATAACCCTGCTTGACTATTACGTACAGAATCCGCGAGAAGCTATTCTGCTTTTTTCATTCTCTTCTGAATCTTGGCCCAGGACTTTGTTATCAAAAAGCTCTCTTCAATATTCTCAACCATTGCAGTGAATTTGTTCATCGGCACAGAAAAGCTCAAAACATTCTCTGAGACAAACGGGCGTGCCGATACATCAAACATTCCCAGCACAGCCCTCGGGCAGTCAGATTCTTTCTCAAGATAAGGATATTGAACAATTGAACCACACCCTGCAGAAAATGGCGAAAATACTCCGTTCAATTCACCGACATCGAAATTCGCCAATGTGAAAAGCCCAGACAGCACATCAGGGCGGGCAAAGAAAACAACCACATCAGGCTCATCTGACTCTTCGAGCATATCCCATCTCTTAAAGAGAATGAACTTGCCAGGTGCCTCGAAGGTGGGCGCCTTTCGCATTACTTCTTTGACCAGTTCCGGGGTTTTCTTATAACGCTCTCCTTCGAGTTTGCCAGGTATGCCACAAGACAGGAAATATTCAAAATTCGGCATGACCTCTTGACCAAATCCCAGGTATCTTTTCCCGCCAAAGCAGCCGAACGAGTCAGCGCCAAAGCAAACAGATATTCCTGTTCGCACCTTTGACAGATCTGCCATAATGCACCGGTGCCCGGAGGAAGGTTTTGCCAATTCGCCACCCTTCGCTTTGTGTGCATAATAGAAAATAATGGGAAGCTCTGCCCCATTGAAATACTTCTCCCAGAGCTGCAGAAAGTTCTCCTTCAATCTCATTTCCATCTTACATGCCCTTTCAAAACTCAATTGAAACTCCCTGCTATCCTTTGACCCTGCGGTAGTCGGACAAACAGACTACGTGCGACAAATTAGCCAGCGGTCAAATATGGTCAATTTCACCCGTTCCGAGCAAAAGCACCATCAATCCGTCTCCGCCGGCGCGATCTGCTTCAGTTCTTCAAACCAGTTGAGGACGATGTTGATCCCGAGACGCGTGGGCTCCTGTGGTTCCTGGATCATCAGGAATTTGCCCTCGCGCGTGACGTCATAGCTTCGATAGTTGATCCGGCCGGGGACATATTCGAGAACAAGATAGCTGACGCCCTCGGCCTCCTCCAACTCCTCGTAAATGGTGGCGATGTTAGGATGATTCAGCGAGGCCAGGAGCCTGGCTTCACGGGAAAAACGGGACCGGGCCTGATTGTCCATCACCTCGGCCGGCAGGCTCTTGATAGCAACAGGCCGGTCGAGCTTCGTATCGTGCGCCAAGTAGACAACGCCCATGGCCCCGTGGCCCAACTCTCGCTCAATCCGGAATGGACCGATCTGGCTGCCCGGCCTTATCACCGAACTGTCAAAGGAGTGCGTCGGAGCAGATCCTTGGTCGTTAGGCCGCTTACTGTTTTGGTTGTCTGCCTTGCTCACCGGCATTCTCCATTGCACATGCCTTTCGCCGGCGTATGCACAAAAGCCGTGGTCTCATACGAGCACAAACTATGCGGATTCCAACTATAGTGTTTCCAGCCAGCTAAGGCAATCGTGAAATGTGGCACTTGCCATGGAGATGACATGAAGATGTTTACGACGATGTCAAAAACCTCCAACGAGGAAACTCATGGCCTCCGGACTTCCATACATGATTTGCGAATACGTCTTGCCAAGTCCGGGCCTTGCAGTAGGTGCGATCAGAAGGCGTTCAAATTTTCTATCCCAGGCTTTCCGCAGTATTCTGAGCTGTTCAGGCTCTCCGTTTAGCTTCACACTATTGACCAACGCAGCAATTGTAACACCAGTTTGGCCGACCCGTCCTGAGGCAGGACAGGATGTGTACCGCCAGTCACTATACTGTTCCATCCAGGTATCGTTATTGATATGGGTGACTGCCCGTTTCACAACCTCAGCAATGCGTTCATCGGCGGATAGCTCATAATATCGGCTCAGACCATTTACCCTGACCGAGCCTATGAACCCGGCTTCTCCCACATGTTTTGTACTGCAATTGCAGTGTCCCGAGGGAAGCTCCCAAAGCCACCCACCGCAGTGTGGGTCCTGAGCTGAAATGGCATCATCGGCAAGCAGTTTCATAGCCCTAAGGTAGTGTTCGTCAAAGTCAAGTTCATAAGCTCCGGCAATAGCAAGCATTGTCCAGCCATTGACACGGCCGACGTGACTACCAGTCCTAAAATTGTATTTCCGGTCTTCAACCAGTTTGGCAAGATTATTTCCGATTTTCTCGACAGTCTCCTTCACCCATGGGTCCCCGGTCAGGAAATAGTCATGAACCATGCCCTGCGTCCAGATGTGCCCTAAGTTGTAAGGAGCCAGGCAAAGATGGCTGCCATTGCCAAGTGAGGCGTAAAGATCCCGAATGCGATCAACACTGTAGAAACCGCTCATATGTCCAACGCAGTGCTCGTGTACCATTCCAGGACGGACTGGATAAGCTGAGCTGCCTCCCAAATCCTCCTCGAAGTGCCTCTTCAAGTCATCATTAATAAAATGAATGACATCGATCTCGCTGGTATGCCGAGCGGCAGCATCCCCAACGTAGAGGTATTTGGGGTTTCCTGTCCGGGCAAACTGAACCAGAATATGTTTGGCAGTATCGTACTCATGATTGCCCCAGTTGCAACTGCGTTCACCAAACCAGTCGCCCCAATTCATCTGGCCATAGTCGCGCTGTACCTCGATTGAGCGACAATAACCATTGTCAAAAAGATTTTCCGCCCAATCGTCATATTGTTTCATGCCCGGCCCTCCTGCCGGGGCAATGTTCCCCCATGTGCCGGATGCAATCGCTTGCGCCGGATCAGCAGAAGGGATCAACGGGGCGTTGGCAGCCTGAACCAGCGAGGGTCCTTTTCCTGAAAGATCCAACCAGATCCGCCAGCGGGGCCCCTGACCTGTTCTCAGTTGATAGCAATTGTCCTCGAACAAATACTGGTACTTGTACCAAGGCTCCATGTGGTCAAACGCACCTTTTTCAAATTTGGGGAACAAACCTA
This sequence comes from Phycisphaerae bacterium, assembly GCA_016782865.1. Taxonomy (GTDB): domain Bacteria; phylum Planctomycetota; class Phycisphaerae; order Sedimentisphaerales; family Anaerobacaceae; genus SG8-4. The sequence continues at coordinate 5,050 of JADHXR010000133.1, read as the reverse complement.
TCGCCAAGCCTTCTGAGTCTACCTCTATACTCTTTGGCCACTGTTGCCAGAAATCTCGAAGTGCAATAGCAACAGTTCCTTTACCGTCATCCATTTGAGCCCATCCCGGAGCTTTTGATCCGCTCGGCCGCGCGCCTTCAAACCGGTAGTCCTGATCATCAACCTGAAACAAACGCACCGATGAAGTCGGTGTGCCGGTCCATCCCGGTCTCCCGCCTACGGTTGCCGAGCGCATTGCGCCCAGAGGGGTCACCACAAACTTCAAATCACCGATACGTTGCACGACCCCCTCTTCTGCATCGATCAGAATCTGCGGCTCAAGATAGACCTTTGAAAGTCCGGCGAAAACAGAAGCCAGCACCCGAAACCCGAAAACGCGCCGTCGGTCAGGATCGCGGAAAGCACCTCGCAAGAGCAGAGTAGAACGAATCTCACCGGCTGTTTGGACATCTACCGATTCGACAATTGCTGCGCACTTCTTGCCTTCGCCATCTGTCATCGCCAGTCCGAGATCGACCCGATCGGATATTCGCAATAGAGCGTCTCCTACCGGCGAGACAACCACAGTTCTCGTTCTAATAGATGGTCTGCCTTGCCCATTGACCTCCACTGGAGATTGCGGATTGACCGCCTTGAGATTCTTACCCCAGGACAGCTTGAAACGTGCCTTGGCGTTGGGAGCAGGTTCAGCCTGAAAATCAAGCAGGACCCATCGGGCACTTCCATCCTTCCACCGAGAAAGAATCGATGTCTGCAAGGGCACGGGATTATCTTTCTCATCATGCAGGGCGAAATGCACGCCGTCCGGAGCAACTCCTTGTGCAAGAGGAATACCGCCGGTTACCGGCCGCAGGGATTTGACCCCGCTGATGTTCCACACACTAATGGTGATTTGCTCGATTGGCGAGCCAGCTTTCAAATCGCCGGCAAGTGACAAAGCGACTGGCACGAGGCCAAGACAGATGGACAAAGCGAGGATTTGTTTCATAATAGGCACCTTCTGCTGGGCAAGTTCAGCGAACTCCACTGACGTTTACTAGGCTCTGTCGGAAGACTCCGTCGTCGGCCCGAGATCGAGCGATTTTTCGCCTGGCAAAGACGGCGAAGCAAGCGATATTGGTTTTATCGTCGATGCAGCCGGATGCAGTCAGGCGGAGAACAAGCCGCTTGAAGCCAGATCGAGTTTTCCGACAGAGCCTAACACCCCTTATTTATAGCGGCAAGGAACGAAGAACGCAACTGCATTGTATAGATGACCACTCAAACGCATCCTGCGGCTGATCGGTGACGATTCTTCCCGCTATCCGCCTCAATCCGGAAGAATCCATGAGGACCACCCGGGATGAGCGACGGAGACGTGGCCGAGGGTGCGGATTCTTGTAATCACTCTTCACTGCTGTGCGTGTGGCTGAGGAGAGAGAATTTTAGATTGACTTGGGTTGCCATGGTTGCGTACCATTAGCGTTGAATTCGGACTTGAATGACTGTGGACAAGAGCAATACAGGCTCTTGTTGATCCGAGGCCGGCTGCAGGGAAAAGCCAGAGTCTTGCGCTGGCGAGGCGAAGGTCATGCTATGAACCCAAGCTACAGAGGTGCGAACAATGAAAGATAGAACGAACCGGCCTAAATCAGTGGCCTCGCGACGAACGATGAGACCAGGATTTCTCTCCATCCATCTCACTGGCTGGCTTCTCGTACTCGCCTGCTTTGCTCCGCGGCTGGCGGCGGCCCCGCTCCGCATCTACATCGTCACCGATCTGGAAGGAGCGAGCGGTGTGTACCAGTTCGCACAGACGCGCGAGCCGGGCAATCCGCTGGGCGAGAAAGCAAAAGAGTACCTGATGGGCGACATTGCGGCCGTGGTTCGCGGGTTGCGTGCCTCCGGTGTGACCGAGATCGTGGTGCTTGACGGGCACGGATCGCAGGCGTTTGTCCCGCACCTGATGGAGCCTGGCGCTAAGTACATCACCGGCAAACCACGTCCGGGTCCGCTCACGTGTCTTGATGAGTCGTTCTCCGGTCTGATCCAACTGGGTGCCCACGCCATGATGGGCACGCCCGATGGTGTGCTCGCCCATACGCAGTCGTCGCGAACGGAAAACCGATACTGGTACAACGGGATCGAGTCTGGTGAGCTGGCCCAGTGTGCGGCCATCGCCGGGCACTATGGCATCCCGACCATTATGGTGACGGGCGATGAGGCGACCTGCCGGGAGGCCGCGAGATTCTTCGGCTCCGACTGCGTTACAGTGGCCGTCAAACGGGGCATCACGCGCGAAGCAGCGGAGCTTTATCCATTCGACGAGACTCGCCAGGCCCTCTACGAGGGCGCCCGGCGCGCGGTGGCTGCCATCCAGCAATGTCAGCCTTACAAACTCTCTGTTCCCATCCAGGCGAAGAAGGAATATCTGGTCTTTGACAGTCCCTCCGGGCCGGGTCGCCGGATCAGCAAGGAGGGTTCGATTGAAGATGTCTTGAAGTTGCTGAATTTCTGAGGCGAAGCGGAGAGAGAAAGGTTTTTCAAAAGTGCAGTCAATCGCCACAAGAATTGCGTCTCGACCAATACGTCACCCCACTCCAATCTACTCCGCCCTTTGTGCGCCCACACTTTCCTAATCAACGAAACAACAAGGAGGTGTAGTATGAGCAGTAATATCTGACGGGCACGGCCGTGGCGGTATTCTTGTGTTGCTCATTCTTTTGGTTAATCCAAAACCGAGCGGCGGTAGGGCGGTTGGCTTCGTTCGGAGGTGTCCGGTTTGTGACAAGAGATTTATTGGGAGTGCGAGCTATTTCGGGGAGTGTGGGTCGAAGGTTTAATCCAGAGTAGCGAAGATTTCTTGACGGCCGCTGTGTTTCTTGTTCAAATGATTAATTGGAGCGGGAGCACCGGTCCGAATACTGGGTAAAGAAGATCATAGTCCCAGGGCGTCAGGACAAACGCTTATGAGCGTATTAATCCTGTTTTCAGGAGCGCCTATCTTCATTGTGCGCCGTTCCATATTTCTAGTATGGATACATCTGTTATTTGAGCAGACCAGCGTATTACACTGACCCAATTGGTGAGATGTTTTTGGCCGCGCGACTTGCAGGGTAAGCTGATGAGAGGAATCGGATCACGGGTAGTTACATATTTCATCCTCTGTTTCTTGGGTATTACATCTATCCATTGCACCAGCGGGATGCAAGAGAAAGTCAAGGGGCTGTCCCCGCCCAGGCACGGAGATGTTTATGTCGTGGCGCACCGCGGCGCTCATACTGGCATCCCCGAGAACACGCTCGCCGCCTATGAGGCGGCCATCGAGACTGGAGTAGATTTTGTCGAGGTTGATCTGCGGGCAACACGGGACGGTCATATCGTGAGCATCCATAACAAAGAGATTGACTCCTACGTGACAAATGGGGAGCAAGGATTGGTTTCAGAGATGACCCTTGAGGAGCTGAAGCGATTGGACATAGGCAGCAGGATCGGTCCTCAATGGAGCAATGAGAGGATTCCGACGTTTAAAGAGATTCTCGACCTCTGCAAAGACAGGGTGGGCATATATCTGGACTTGAAGGATGCTTCAGTCGATAAGGTGGTTTCTATCGTGAAGAAGTGGGACATGGCGGGGCAGGTCTTGTGGTACGCCGATTTCGACGAACTGGAGCGAGTCGCGAAATTGTGCCCCGAGTGCATTCTGATGCCAGATCCGGGACCAGAGGAGAACTTGCCGAAGGTCATTGAGCGTTTTCAGCCCTCGGTTATTGCTGCTGTGTGGCGTTACTATTCAAGTAGCTTTGCCGCAAAATGCCATCAGGCAGGCGCAATTGTTATCGTGGATGAAAGTGGCCCAACCTGTTGGGAGGATGCTCTCGCGTGGAATAGCGACGGTATTCAGAGCGACCATCCTGCACAACTGATTACTCTCCTAAAAAGCCTGCGAAAACTGCCCGGCGACGATTGAATCGTTTCTGTAAGGGGCGGAGTAAAATCGTGACCTGGCATAGCGACAGCCCTATTGCATTTTCCACAGTCTCATATGGCATAGGCGGGGAGTACCAAAGGGCAACTGAATGCTGACTAAATGCAAATTTATAGTAGTATTGAGAGTCCTAATTGCCCATAATTGACCGAATCGCCTGTTCGAGTTCTTCCGCCTTTTGGGAACCTATGAGCAGTCGCTTACCGCTTCTGAATACAAGTTGCACGCCCCTGTCGCCGCTTGTATTGTATGCCTTGCCGTTTCTGAAACTGCACCTAATCCCCCAGCCGCCATATTCCCGGACAGGTTTATACTGCCGGGCATAATATTCACTCAAATCATCGGGTACAAATCTCTTGAAATGAATATGAAATGGAACAAAGCGAACATACAACCCGTCCGATCGAACTTCTGTCTCCAGTTTCAAAAGGAAGAAAAGAGCCGCGACGACTATCGGCACGGCGATCCCGCCAACAATGGCTAGAAGAATCTCCTGTGTCCCTGGTGGACTTCGCCCAGCGAATTCATTTCTAAGTGCGAAGATACTAATGCACGCCGCTAAACCCATTGATAGGTAAACCAGCCAGCGTAGCCATGCAGCAAACTTCTGCTCTTCACGAAATACAAGTACGCTGTTGCCATTCATTATTCATCCACCTCATCGTGTTGACCAACCGGATCAGGTATCCATTCCGCATCAAATGCCCAAACTCTATTTTTCACAGTCTTGAACATGACCTTCACTCTGTTGTCAAGCCGCAGCACGCTGCCAGCTAACGTCGGATTGAAAACGTATACCGAGCATTATGAAGCATCTTTCAAAGTTAATCAATTCATAGTCCTTTTGCATGTGATGCTTTTTCTCTCCTGCCATATTCCATGCTAACTACTATTTCCAGGTCTGGGCCCAAGTGGGCCCCAACTTATCTCTCACAGAGGCACGAAGACACAGAGTAAGAATGAGTGAAGAGATTAGAACCACTAATCTACACTTCGCGACAGGCGAAGCCCGATGTATCGGGATTTATGGAGCCGTACCATGATGAAAGGTACAATTGATACCCAGTGGGTAGCCACTCCCAC
>JADHXR010000240.1 GCA_016782865.1 Phycisphaerae bacterium | reverse complement strand
GACGTCAAAGACATAGAGTCCTCCGCCGGCCTTGAATCCTTCGTAGTGATACGTGTAAACGTGGGAGGCCTGGATTTCATGCCGCCTGATGGCCACCAATTTGTCTACATCGAACAAGAGAACCTCTCGCTGGAGATGAGATAGTTCTTGCTCGACGCCATTGGATCGCTGCAATCTTTCAAGAGCCGAGATGTGTTCTTCATATTGCCGATAGGACGCTGGGTACACCTTCCCGCATTCCCGGATCAGTTGCCCCAGCTTCTCACAGTCTACCTGATAGTCCCGGCTATGTTCCGAGTCGGCGCTGATTCGCGCTTTGGGGGCAAGATTCTCCGGCAGGGCATTTGTCTGCCCCCGTGCAGCCTGCAATTGGTGACCGCCGAGCAGCAAGCAGGCGGATATGTGCAGCCTAACGCAGAGGACTTTGCAGTTCATTTGGTAGCTCATTTGATTTGATCCTTCGAACGAATTATGGAAGATGCAGGTTGTTCTCCTATGAAGTCGAATCAATTTCCGTCTGCTGGCCATTATACCTGCGGAGCACTTATATGAAAAGCAATAAACTCCCCGAAAGCGCGCAACCGAACATATCACTTGACACGGCCGGCGGCAGGACTAGGCTCTGTCGGAAAACTCCGTCGTCGGCCCGAGAGCGAGCAATTTTTTCGCCTGGCAAAGACGGCGAAGCAGGCGATGTTGGTTTTATCGTCGATGCAGCCGGATGCAGCCAGGCGGAAAAAGGGCCGCTCGAAGCCAGATCGGGTTTTCCGATAGAGCCTAATATGAAATGATCCATCAGGCTAGCTGAAGCCTCGAGAATAGTCCTTGACATTTGAGTCTTATGAGCAGATATTTGACCGAAACAACAACACGTTTGTAAGGAGATACAATCATGGCCGGGTATGCTGGAACGTTCTTGAGGATCAATCTTAGTACGGGTCAAATCGACAAAGAAAGCCTGGATTTGGAGCTGGCCGCCAAGTTCATTGGAGGGCGCGGGCTGGCCTCGTATTTTCTCACGCAGGAAGTTGACCCCGATGTCGAGCCTTTGGACCCGGCAAACAAACTTATCGTTGCGACCGGTCCCCTTACCGGCTCGCGGGCGCCCACCGGGGGGCGATATATGGTAGTTACCAAATCGCCTCTGAGCGGTACGATCGCCAGTTCCAATTCGGGCGGCTTCTGGGGCGCCGAGTTAAAACGCGCCGGCTATGATTTCATTATCATCGAAGGCAAATCGGACAAGCCCTGTTACATCCACATCAATGACGACACGGTTGAGATCAGGGATGCCGGGAAGTATTGGGGCAAGCTGGTTGGTGAAACGACAGACCTGTTATTGGAGGATACGGGAGATCCCAAGGCCCGAGTTTTGACCATTGGTCCCGCCGGTGAGAAGCTGTCGCTATTGGCCGCTATCATGAACGACAAGTACCGTGCCGCCGGCAGGTCCGGGGTCGGAGCTGTGATGGGCAGCAAGAACCTCAAGGCGATTGTGGCCCGGGGCACTGGGAAGTTGAAGCCCGCCAGAGAGGACGAGTGCAAGAGCGTAGTGAAGAATGCTCTGAAAAAGATCCGGGAGAATGATGTTACCAGCAAGGGTCTGCCCACGTATGGCACATCGGTGCTTGTCAACGTGATCAACGAGAGCGGAATCTATCCGACCAACAATTTCCAGGAGTCGTATTTTCCGACCGCCGACAAGACCTCGGGTGAGACTTTGGCCGAGAAGTATCTGGTCAGGAATGTTGCATGTTTCGCCTGTCCGATAGCCTGCGGAAGATATTCCAAGGTCGGTGAAGTCGAGGGCGAGGGTCCCGAGTATGAGACCATCTGGTCTTACGGCGCCAGTTGCGGCGTCGACGACCTGGAGGCGATAATCAAGGCGAATAATTGGTGCAACGAGTACGGACTTGACACAATTTCTGCCGGCGCGACGATAGCCTGCGCCATGGAACTGTGCCAGAAGGGCCTTGTTGACCCTGATGAAATCGACGGCCCGGCGCTGGAGTTCGGATCAGGTGAGGCGATTGTCGAATGGACGCGCAAGATGGGAGAGAGCGAGGGATTTGGCGCGAAACTCGCGCTCGGGTCTGCCCGGCTGGCCGAGCAATACGGCGCGCCGGAATTGTCGATGTCGGTCAAGAAGCTGGAGCTGCCAGCGTACGATGTGAGGGGCATTCAGGGACATGGCCTGCAAAGTGCTACGTCAAACCGCGGCGGATGTCACGTTAGGGGTTATTTGATCGCTCCGGAGATCATAGGGCTGCCGGAAAAGCTGGATCCCCTTTCGCTCGAAGGCAAAGCCGTATGGGTGAAGATATTCCAGGACTTGACGGCAGTAATCGATTCTCTGGGATTGTGTCTTTTCACATCCTTCGCTCTTGGCGCGGATGATTACAGGGACATGTTCAATGCTATTGCCGGGCAAGACCTGACCACCGAATCGCTGCTCCAGGCCGGCGACAGAATATGGAATCTGGAACGGATGTTCAACCTGAATGCGGGTGTTGGCCCAGAGCAGGACAAACTGCCCCGGCGTCTTCTGGCCGAGCCCATTTCAAGCGGCCCCTGCAAAGGACACGTGCACCGTCTGCCTGAACTGCTCCCTGAGTATTACAAGGAACGCGGCTGGGATGAAAAGGGCTTGCCCACGGAAGAAAAGCTCGCCCAGCTCGAGATCGCGTGAGGAACTGCGAATATGGTGGTGGAAGTAAGGCTCTTTGCGTCTTTTAGAGAAGGCCGCTTCAAAGAAAAGGAATTGGAGCTGCCTGAAGGAAGCTCGTTGGGCGATCTGCTGGCCCAGCTCGAGATAGCCCAAAAGGACGCCAAGATCACCATCGTTAACGGTTCGGCGGTCTCTGCCGAGCACAAGCTGAGCGATCATGACGTAATTGCGATCTTCCCGCCGATAGCGGGAGGTTAAATCGGCTCGGGCATCGCCGCTGCCGATTCGGCGAGCCATGCCTGGAGCTTGTGTTTCAGGTCTAAAGCCCTGCGGGGCATCTTCTCGGACAGGTCATTCTTTTCGCTGAGGTCATCGGCGAGATTATACAGTTCGACCGATTCGTCGTCGTACCACTTGATGAGCTTGTAATCACCCTCGCGGATCGCGCCGCCCAGACGGTTGGAGCGGTGCCATGCATAATTCGGATAGTGGAAGAAGATCGCCTTGCGTTTGAGTTGGCCCGTTTGTTTGAGTGTCGGTACGATACTCTCGCCGTCGAGTGTCTTGCCCGCCTCCGATGTCAACCCTGCGACCTCCAGCAGCGTCGGATAAAAGTCGGTGCTGATTACCGGCGTGCGACAGGTAGTGCCGCCTTTGACCACGCCGGGCCAGCGCACTATCAGCGGCACGCGGATTCCGCCCTCGTAAAGATAGCCCTTGCTGGCGCGCAGAGGTCGACAGTCACTTACCCCGCCGAAGCCGCCGTTGTCGGACGTGAAGATAACCAGAGTCTCGTCGGCAGGTTTCAGCTCGTCGAGAGTCTCTATGACGCGTCCTATCGCGGCATCCATCGCCTCGATCATCGCCGCGTATCTGGCGTCCTTGATGCCCGGGCCGATCCGGCTCTCGTACTTCTCCACCAGGTTCTGCGGCGCCTGCATAGGCCAGTGCACGGTATAGTTCCACAATGCCACAAAAAACGGCCCACTGCGATTGGCCCGGATGAAATCTATCGCCTCGTCGGCAAGACGGTCGGGCAGATACTCACCCTCGCGGCGTGGCGTTATATTGGGGATACGGTAGGGCTCGAAGTAACTCGGCGGCCCGCCGAGGCCGCAACCGCCGACGTTCACATCGAATCCCTGATGCTCGGGCCTGAGCTTCGGTTCTGCAAGATCACCGTCCTTGGCTGTGCCGCGACCCGACAGATGCCATTTGCCCAGGAACGCGGTGGCATAATGAGCTTCCTTGAGCCTTTCGGCAAGAGTCACATGTTCCAGAGGCAAATGTCCGAGCATTCTTGCCGAGCGCAGCTTCGCATTGTCCGGCTGGAACTGTTGGCGGTCGGGCAGATGATTGGTGATGCCGAGCCGCGCCGGAGACTGACCCGTCATGATTGCCGCCCGCGTGGGCGAGCACACCGGAGCCGCCGAGTACGCGTCGGTAAATCGCATCCCCTGCGAGGCAAGTTTGTCGATGTTCGGCGTATCAAGGCGTTTGTTGCCCTGACAGTTGAGGTCCATCCAGCCCAGATCGTCAATCATTATCAGGACAATGTTTGTTTGCTTCTTAGAGGCCGAAGCTGCGCTGGTCACCCGCCGGCCAGGCAGCGCCACGGTTGCCGCGCTAACAGCGGCAAGCTTGAAGAATTCGCGTCTGTTCATAATCGCTTAGAATATAGTCACCCAGGAAAAAACGAAAGCAGAATCTTCGGCATAATGACACTGCCCTTTGAGTGACTCCACATTTGTCGCCCGTGTGTTTTCTTGCTATCGTAGCCAAACATAATATACTCGTCTGTGAGAGTTCGTTTGAAGATTTGATGAGATTCTTAGAGATATCGAAGAGAATGTGTTCGTCGCTGATATAAAAAACCTGACGATCGCACTGCTTGAAGATGCTATAGAACAGCACGGGCAGCTTGAAGGTGATGTCCAGGAAGCGGCCAAGCGAAATGTCGCTTATCTGGCTGTGGCATGCAAACTCATCGATGCCCATGCGTCTGTCCCGGAATTGGTGAGTGATATAGTGGCCAGTGAATTGAGCAAGATCAAGGCCCACAGCGGTTCATTGCCCAGTGATATCTTCATATACGAGGAAGACTATTCTCAGTATGTCCCGAAAGGACGTTACACGCGGAGCGAGGCGCTCAAACGTTACTTTAAGACGATGCTGTGGTATGGTCGCATGACATTTCTACTGGAAGGCGGACCCCAAGAACTGATCGGTGAACACGATGCAAAAATTCAGACCCTACAGGCCTTTTTGCTGGCTACATCGCTCAAGAATGTCGAACTTGGCCGGAGAAGCGGGCTTGATGTGTGGAATCGGCTCTACGCGGTTACGACGTTCTATGCCGGTCCTGCGAATGAGCTGAATCCCCATGATTATCTGTGGGCGATGAAGCAGGAGCTGGGCAACGGATTTGCACTAAACGATCTCGCCGATGAGGAGACTTTACAGGCAGTCAGGAAAAAACTGGACATGGTTCCATCACCCCGAATTCATCGCGATCCGGACAACATTGCGGCAGATGGGC
>JADHXR010000132.1 GCA_016782865.1 Phycisphaerae bacterium | reverse complement strand
TAAGAACCCTTCTAACAAGCCTCAGCCATGTGCTTGCCTGCGCTGGTGAAATGTTCCGATATGCTCTAATGTTTCTGTGGGCTATCTTCTGCCCCAAGGTAGTGCTCGCCGCCAGACTTCTGGCCGCCGAGAGCCAGCTTGCTGCCTGTAAACACGGGATCGCTTCAAAGAAACGTCCGCGTCCACGTTTCACTGCGGGTTTTCGCCTGCTCCGGGTGATCCTTTCGAAGTCCTTGGACAAGTGGGAGGATCTTGCCCATCTGATGCGGCCAGCGACAGTAAAGAAATGGCACACCACGGCTTCCCGGTATTTCTGGCGTTGGAAGTCGCGCAGAAAAGGCGGGCGACCTCCGATTTCCAAGGAGATGCAGGATCTGATTAACAAGCTAAGCAAAGAAAATCCCTTATGGAGCCCCGAAAGGATCAGGGACACACTGATTCTTCTCCAGTACGATCCGCCATGCGAGGATACAATACGCAAATACATGTACAAGCCACGAAAACCTCGCAAAAGATCAACGACATGGCTACCATTTCTACGGAACCACGTGCATGTGTCATGGGCCGTCGATTTCTTCACGGTCACGACCATCAACTTCACCACGCTGTATGTTTTCCTTGTGCTTGACCATGGCCGACGCAGAGTTATACACTTTGCTATAACAAGAAATCCATTGATGAAGTGGGTAATCCAGCAACTGCGTGAGGCGATGCCGTTCGGTCTACAGCCAAAATATCTCTTCCGTGACAATGATGGGACCTATGGCAACGGCGTACGAGCTTTTCTGGACAGCTGTGGCATGGAGGAAGTTCGCACAGCATACCGAAGTCCTTGGCAAAATCCATTCGTAGAGAGATTCATCGGAACGCTACGGCGAGAGATGCTCAATCACGTGATAGTGCTTGGTCAGGGACATCTTGAGCGGCTGCTCCGAGAGTTTATCGAAGAGTACTATCACGTGGCACGACCACACCAGGGCCTATATGGTGAGACGCCTGTCTTACAAACGAAACAACCACAAATTTTAGGCCCAAGCAAGCTTATTTCTATTCCCGTTCTCGGAGGTTTGCATCACAGGTATATCCGCGTAGCTGCATAGACTACCGATGAAGTGTTTACACTCGTCTGAATAATGCCTGCCGATTCCCCAGCTTGTTGTGCAAGAAAGATCCTGCTGATCCATTCGGTGCCATTGGCATGGGTCAGTAAATTCCAAACTTCGCCGGTTTTGGTTTTGCATACTCATCAAGATAGAGTTTTTCGGGGGGACACGGGCCAATAGATGGCACGGTTGTTGAGGCGAATGGCTCAGTATTGAGTTGCCAGGAAAGCGAGAACGCAGGGGGCTATCAGCTCTTGTTTGGGCCTGATCCCTACCATATGATTTATCTGTTCTCTGACACACCTTTCCCACCGAGCGAATCAGTAATCGCCTTTCCTTTCGAGCAGACCTGGTGGACTGTGAAAGCCTACGACCAATATGGCTCAACGATCTACGCCGACCCGCTCCAAATCTATGCGGAGAACGTGAGGGCCCAAATAATTGAAAATCTGATTACCGGGCAAAGATACGCTTCTATTCAGCAAGCTATAAATGACGCCCATCCTGGTGATGAGATAGTTGTCGGTCCGGGAGCTTGCCAATACCTTGAAAACATCAATTTCAAGGGTAAGAATCTCACACTCAGGTCCGTGGATCCCAACGATCCGGCTGTTGTGGCGGCAACTGTGATTGACGGCGGTCATCGGGGCTCGGTGGTGAGTTTTTCCGGTGGTGAAGAGGGAAATTGTGTACTTGACGGTTTTACGCTTACCGGCGGTATAGTAGGTATCTCCAGTCGCGATGCATATCCAACGATCAGAAATTGTACTATTGGAAGCGCCGGGACCATTGCAATTCAGTTTTGGCATGGCTATGAGCCAACAATCATTGATTGTACTATCCTGGGATTAGTAAAGGAGCAGGATGATCCCAGGCTCGTTGCAGACTGGAGGCTGGACGAGAAAGAGGGCATCGTCGCCCACGATAGTGCCAAAGGTAATGACGGTACCGTGCAAGGAGGCGCGGCCTGGCAGCCCGAAGGCGGCATGATAGACGGAGCGCTTCAGCTCGATGGTATCGATGATTATGTCAGCACCGAGTTTGTCTTGAACCCAGCAGATGGAGCGTTCAGCGTTTTTGCATGGCTCAAAGGTGGCGCCCCGGGACAAGTGATTATCTCGCAACAGGCCGGTGTGAACTGGTTGATGGCGGATCCATCCGAAGGCAAGTTGATGACCGAACTGAAGAGCGCTGGCCGAACTGGCACTCCGCTGTTGTCACAAGCGATCATCACGGATGGCGAATGGCACAGGATAGGTTTCGTTTCCGATGGTGCGAACCGAGCACTCTATGTTGATGGTGTCGTAGCGGCCCAAGACACCCAAACTGGCTTGAAAGGTTCCGGCGGCGGTTTGTATATCGGCGTTGGAGAGAACTACGCCGCTGGTACCTTCTTCTCCGGCATGATCGACGATGTCCGCATCTACAACCGCGCCGTGAAACCGTAGGTACGCACTAGACAATAAAGGCTCATGGGCTGGCAGCTTGAGTGAGTTGCCAGTCCTTTCTCTTTCGCGCAGTGCATTGAAAACTATTCAACTGCGAAAAAGTGCTTTTTCATGCCAAAAAGCGGCCTATATGCGGCTTAAATTTGGGCAAAATCAAGGTCTGTGGAGACATTTTGGTGACACGATGTCCCTTGGTGTTGGCGGTGTTTCTTCAGCTGCTGAAGAAGTTGACCTTGGGAAGAATTCTGACATTTTAGGACTTGCGAAAATGAGGTCATTATTTCGATTGTCAGCGCGTTGCTATTGGCGGGTCGGATTACCACGAATTGTTGTGCATGATTCAAGTGCCAAGTAGTATTTGAGTCGTCACCTGGTCTTCGGTAAAATAGCGTGACGCAACTGATCTACAGTGGAGAATGCTGATGAGCAAAGCGAAGGGACATAGTAATGAGCGGCCCATATGATCCGAGTCGTCCGTAGCAAAGATATCTGCCCGATCCGCTAGATCTGTGATTACTTGAGTTTTTTAATCCGAATGTCCTTAAATTCAACCCACATTGGTTTTCCCGCGTGTAACTGCAGGGCCAGTACACCATCAAGGCGAGCTTTTTCGTGGCCGTCGACAAAGTCCAGGACCAACTTGCCATTAGTGTAGTGCTGGATGTGATTGCCTTTACAGCGAATCACTATATTATTCCACTCATCAAGCTTGAATAGCTTTTTGTACTCTTCAGCAGTAATCAAAGTTTCAGTGACCTTTTTGCCGTCTTTTCCCCAGACAGCCTTTTCACCAACCAAGCATGTACGACCTCGGCCGCCTGTCAGACCACCTTCGTCATAGATAAACCCGGACACGCTTGGCAGGATGTCTTGATTCCGAATCTCGTGCTGGTAACCTCGCACTACCCACTTGTTGCGGACATTCTCGGTGATTCGCTTCGAACGGTACTGGATACCGGAGTTATTGGTCGCGTTACAGCGGAATGACAGTCGCAATTCGAAATCTTTAGTTTCTCCACCTTCCCAAACCAGGAATGTGTTGCCATTGGCTTTAACATCAGCACTTGTCTCACCGCGAATAACGCCGTCTTTGACCGACCAAAGTCGCTCGTCGCCATCCCAACTGGAAAGATCTTTGCCATTAAAAATAGTCTTGAAGCCCCTCTCTTCTCCGGTCACAGTGTTGATGGCCAGAAGTGCAGACAATGTGAAAAGTGTCATACTGCGAATCATTTTGCTGTAATCTCCTAAGTTATTAATATTCTGCCACGTAAACGGTGGGATATGATTCTACCTCAAAAAGTAACAGTATGCAACCGATGGGATTTTTTCCCACCGGCAACAATCATGTTACCCACGCAGTTCCATTAAATGATACGCATCTTGATTTTTCAATCACAAGAATGATTATACCCTTGAGTGATGGCAGATCAAGGCGAAAACGCCCTTGGGTGTACTTGTCGGTCGCCAACCCATTCAGTTGTGTTGGATTCAGGACATGACCACAGCTACTTCTTTCAACATCTCTGGTTACGTCACCAAGCCATTTGATTACACAGAGTTGACGGAAAAATTGTGGAGGCCTTAGAAGACAGAGCCTCCGATTAGTGCACAAGAGCCGGACGGTAAGCATAGTCTAAGTGCGAACGGTGAAAACGACTACTTTGGAGAAATGTCATGGCAAGCAAGGATTCCTCAGAAACCAAGAAGAATTGTCAACCACTTGGTGACGTGGCAGTACTCGAAAGAAATGCACCTGAAAAGGCAAAAGACGTTGCTAAATACGGTGTGGCTGATACATCGTATCGTGGATGCCTCAAAGAAGGTTATTTGTGGCAACGGGGATTCGGAGCAGCCGACAAGGCAGGAAGGTGAATTGCTTAAGGTCTTGTGAACTGCAATGCGCGGTTATCGTATAGTCTTCTGACGGTAATTGTAGAAGATTTGATTTTAGGAGTTTATGCTTTGAAGACGACGATTTTAACTTTGATGTGTGCACTTCTCATGCCGACCTCCACAGCCTTTAGTACACTCGTAGTCGGTCGTGTCGACAATTTTGAGGGTGGTACGATTCAAAGGTGGTCGAGCAGCGCTGGCCACGACAATATCTCAAGCGGTGGGCCTGCTGGTGCCGATGATAACTATCTTCAAATCCACCGTCCCACGAACTCGGCACCATATCCATTCCATCTCGGCACCAAAAACACAACCACATGGACAGGTGATTATCTCTCAGCGGGCATCAAAGCTATTGCAATGGATGTCAACACCATCTCGATTACTACCGGCCCTGCAAATCTGTCTTTGCGCATTGTGCTCTTCGGGCCCGGTGGCGCATTTAGTTCAAAGGAACCTGCCACGGTCATCACCGAAGGTGGGTGGCAGCACGTTGAGTTCGGATTGACCCGCTCCGATCTTGTCAGGATTTTGGGCGATGGCTCCGACTACATAGGCCCAGGACTAGGTGTCGACGATCTAACAGCAACCCTCAGTGAAGTCGGCACATTCTTGATCCGCCATGACCCGGCTTCCAGCCCCACACCGGTCGGTCAGCACCCGGAACATATTATGGCGACTCTTGGAATTGACAATATAACAGCTGTGCTTGGCTCAGCGCCAACCTACGATGTAGCCTGGACGTTCGGTAACGTCGGAAACGAGTTCTACACCCTGGACCGTTTCGAACCGAGTGATATCGTGTTCGGCGATATCGACGCAGAAAATCCAACATTATTGCTCCATCTGGGCAGGCGATACCAGATAACTGTAGCGGATCCTATCGGCCATCCTTTTGAGCTGGTTGCCAAGCATATCAGTCCGGAACTGGATGACGTTCTGCTCTCTGCCGTCCCGGACCAGACTGGCCCATTCGAAGGAGACCCGGATGTTGAATGGTTCGATAACGAATCAGGTACGGTTGCCTTTACCTTGACCGGCAGGCTTTACGACGCGTTAACGGTTCGAGGCAAGAGACCCGGATACCGTTGCGGTCTACACACTTCCAGTATGCGAGGAGATATTGACATCTGCACAGTCCCGATTACAAGTGACTTGAGCGTAGAGTGCAATGTTGTCCATGACTACAAAAGAACTGGATGGAAAGCACGGTTGAGCACACTTGCTCATGGTGTCTCGGGCGTAGTCGAGATACTTGACGCCGATACACTTCTAATCGAAAGTTTCAATTATGATGGCGGCGGTTCTGAGGTTTCTCTCTATCTTGCTCCGGAAAACACTGATGCTTCGCTCCTGACAGGTCTGCCTATTGGATCGCTCCCGACAGGCAATATCTATGTCGATGACACTCTAATAGTCGACTTACGCCGGGACTTACAATAGACGGCTACAATGCAGTCTCGGTTTGGTCTGTCGATTCGGCCGTTAACTTCGGATCGGGAACATTCGGTTCTGTGGTTCGGTACGAGGTAACGTTCGACGCCACATGGAGTGCCGAAACGCACCTGCACTTCCCACCGAATCCCCATTTTTCCGGCCTGATAGGTGGCACTCACAACGATAAAGTAGTGTTCTGGCAATTGGGCGAAGTCGCTTCGGATGGCATTGAGAGGATGGCCGAGTCCGGTGTAAAAAGCCCTCTTGACTCAGAGATCGATACGGCCGCGCGCAGCGGCAACGCGTACAGCCTGATTTCAGGAGGCGGCATCGGCCGCTCCCCGGGATCGGTCTCCACTACGTTCGAGATGAACTCCTCCCATCCCCTCTTGACGGTCGTTTCTATGATAGCGCCAAGCCCGGACTGGTTCGTAGGAGTCTCAGGTCTAAGGCTGTTCCAGGATGGTCACTGGCTCGGAGAAGCCGTGCTCGAACTCGATCCTTACGATGCAGGTACCGATAGTGGAGTCGACTTTACTTCTGCTAATGACGACACAAATCCCTCCGATCAAATTACCATACTAACGGATTTCCCTTTTGAGGACAATGCACCACTTGGAACGTTCACTTTCCGCCTACTGTGTCCCAATCCGCCGGCTGGGGACATAAACGGCGACTGCCGTGTCGATTTTTCAGACCTGACGCTCTTGCTCTCTAACTGGATGCTCGATTGCAATCAGAATCCAATGAATCCAGCGTGCCCGTAGCGTTGTGTCCGCTGGCCGACCACGGTTCACCGCACGAAATACTCTGACAAACTGCGATCTGTTGCTTTATGAAGATAAGCTCCACCTGACCGGTGGCAATGCAGCATCACCAGCGGTGTTTGACATCACCAATGGCCGTTGCCCAGATGCAGGCCGCAGAAATCAATCTGGCCGCGAACTCCGGCTCTCCGCATCTAAGAACAGAGATGGAGAAACGGTTATCGCCCTGTGGGATCTGCGCGGCAAACTACTCAAACAACCAGCATACCGGATCATCGGAAAAGCTGATCGAAAGCGAGTCCCTGTCTATTGGCGCCCGGGCGAAGCTAGCAGGGGCTTGGACGATGCCTGCCGAAGAGCGCGGGAGGCTTATGAGAAGGGTTACCGCTACCAGGAATGGTACTTCACCAAGAGCGCCAAGGACGGGGATGAAGGACTGAAGGAGAACATCGAATTGGCGCGCGTTCTGCGGGAGAAGCTGTCGGTCACGATGCTCATGTTCGACAACCACCGCATCCGGTACTACGCCGACGCAGATCGCTCGGTGAAGCTGTGCAAGGCTATTGCCCCCACAAGCCCTTTTGGGGCCGATGAACCCATCTGTCCCGAGCACGTGGATGGCTATCAGAACAACCGGTTGCCACATATGTGAGGACTGAGGGATATACTTTTCTTAAACGCTGACTCAAAACAGAATCATTTCTTGCCTGGTTTCACTCTTCGGCCTGGAATTTCCAATTTCACCTCAACTCTTGAGCGATAGAAGACGCAGGGGCAGGTTCTGTCAGCGAACTGATGGTCGGGCTAAATATAGCGCTGTACAGACCATACGAACTAGCACTACAAAGCTACACAAACTAGGATTCTTGGCCTCGATTAGAATCGGGAGGATCCGGGGGTGGGGAAACTCAGAAGATCTTCCTGTAGACGTGACAGTAGGGCAGTTTTCGGGTTTTGTTGTAGTAGTCCTGGTGGTATAGCTCTGCGGGCCAGAACTTTGCTGCCTTAGCGACCTCGGTCTTGACGGCGAAACCTTTCCGCTTGAGTGTATTAATAAGCTCTGCGGCTGTTTGCTTCTGCTTTTCGTCCAGGTAGAAGACGGCAGAGCGATATTGTGTGCCGATGTCGGGTCCTTGGCGATTCAGCTGCGTGAAGTCATGCGTCTCGAAAAACAGCCGGGCCAGCTTCTCGTAGCTTGTCTTGGCCGGATCAAAGACCACTTCGACTGCCTCGGCATGACCGGTCCTGTCGGTGCAGACCTGTTTGTAAGTCGGGTTCGCGGTGCGACCTCCAGTGTAGCCGACCGTGGTGGAGATGACGCCTGGGGCCCTTTGGAGATGATACTCGGTTCCCCAAAAACAGCCTGAGGCGAAGATCGCGCGTTCCGTCTTGACCTGGTCTGCCGGGACAAAATTCATCGATATCGAGTTGACACAGTGGCGAATGTTCTTGGCGGTCAGGCGCTCGCCCGTGAAGACGTGGCCCAGATGTCCGCCACACTTGGCGCAGGTGATCTCCGTGCGAATCCCGTCTCTGTCGGGGATTCTCCTTACCGCTCCGGGTAGTTCATCGTCAAAGGCGGGCCAGCCGCAGCCTGAATTGAACTTAGACGATGATTCATAGAGCTTGGCGCCGCATCGTTTGCACGTGTACACGCCCTTCTCGAAATGCTTGTCGTACGTGCCGCTGAAAGGTCTCTCTGTCCCCTTCTGGACAATGACGCGTTCTTCTGCGCGAGTCAACTTCTTGTAAATGCTCCCGTCTCCATAGAAAGCAATCTCGTCAAGCAAGATATCGGCGTCGTACTCTTCTCCCACAGCCGCGACGGCGACGCTTCTTATTGACGTCGTATCAAGCGGATTCCTCAAAGATCTCGCAACAAATCTTGTGAAAGGAATTTCGATCTCCTGCCACTTTCCGTTTGTCGCAAAGGCGGCTTGGTAACGTTGACCCCGCAACCGCGTATCCTTGGTTTGTACGCATACAGCATAGGGTTGCCCGTTGCCCTTGAGGCGCAGCTTCACGCCCCGGAACATGTCGGCGTCCAGACTCTCGCGTCTCGAAACGAGACTAAGCCTGGCTTGGATGAATCCGCCGGTCCTCGTGGCGGACATCGAGCCGGTCATGTGCAGGCATTGCCTGCCGTCATATTCGCCAAATGCTATCCTTCCTGCTGAGCGTCCCCCCATCGCCCGGTCATTTATCAACTGCCACTTGGCGACAGGTTTCTTGTCCGATCCGGCTCGCGAGAAATCATCTATTAGCATCGTCTTGAGCGGCCTTTCGGTCTGTTCTGTGGCGTGATCCCGCGTACCCCGAAGGTCGCCATTCAAGACGGCGACTAAGGGAAATGAAAGCAGTAAGAACAAAAGAGCTGTCTTTTTCTTTCCAAGCTTCATTCTTATACCCCTTTACCTTGTTCACAAGAACTCTTAACAAGTCTACTTGCGAAGGACTGATTTTGTTTGGAAGAATGTGCAGAGGATTCTCGCATTTGCCCGCCCCGCCTGTTCATGCGACGCAGGGAGGAAAGACAATATCTTGGCGAATCCGAGATGTTGCCGACCACAATCCACCTTTTGCTTCGATGCCACATCCCGCACGTGATCCCCAATCTTTGGTCGCTGCATATATCATAAAACAATACAGCAACACTTCGGGCAATAAGGCGCCCGCTGTGAAATGCCGGGCAAGCGTGGCTTGGCATGTGATGGCCTCATTGCTAGTTAGCCTCTGGCAGGTTCTATGATCAACTCCTGTATTCGGCCTCGCAGATACTTCTCGCTGTCGTTGCCCTGCCAGTTGAGTTCGCCGTACCACCAGTAACGAACGAAGCCGTTCTTGTCGATGAGGTAGGTAGTGGGCCATGTGTGATTGCCCCAGGCTTCCCATGCGAGGCTGTCGTTGTCGATGGCGATCGGGTATTGCATGCCGGCCTGGATTGCCTTTTCCTTGACCCTTTCGACATCTCGCTCCAGCTCGGTTTCGGGCCTGTGAATTCCGACGATGGCGAAGGGCTCGGTATCGAAATGTTTGAGCCATTCATTGTAGTACGGCAGGCTGCGTACGCAGTTGCCGCAGCCAAAGGCGTAGAAGTGGACGACGGTTACTTTGCCCCTGAGATCGGACAATCTGACGGGAGATGAGTTGATCCAGGTTTCGGCCGCGATTTCGGGGGCCTTGCAGGCCACGGTTTGAACCTGAGACAGATTGGCGGGCATTCCGATGAGGGCCGTGAAAGCATTCTGTTGAGCGGCGCTTAGAACGGCCGTGATGTTCTGCTGAGCCTCGGCCCGTGTTCTCTGAATATAAGCGGCTCTGACTGTTCCCGAACGTATCTGCGTATTCAGCCGCACTTCGGCAATCTTCTGGTATGCGGTGCTCAGCAACGCAAGGATATTGGCGGTCTGCTCGGCCGAAAGTCTGAGCCGAGTCGCCACTTCCGGTTCCAAGACAGCCTCGATGCCCTGCGCCTGCCACACGATCTGATTGAGCCTGTCCATTTGGCGAACGGTAAGGTTCTCCGACAGTCGCCTCTTGAGCTGATCGATGAGCTTTTCGGCTTGTCCATTGCGTTTGTCCGGCGACAGATCGCGCAGACGCCAGAGGGGCTGATCGACCTCGTCTGCCGCCTGTTCAATCTGGGTGATAGTCTCCGATGTCAACCGCAATTCACGATGGACTCTTTTCACCCGCAAGAGACTCGTAATAGGATGTGGAACGGGAATCACCCGTTCCGTAAGACGTAGTTCCTGTCCTGCCGCCATAGCAGGGCTCGGCAGTACAGCCGCCAGGACAGCCAAGGCAAATGCGACGAGGTTGACTCGTTCGAGACAGACGCGCCGGCCCCACTGGCTTGAGTGCTCCGTTTTTGATCGAGATTCTTTTGATTTGATCATTAGCGTTGACCATTTACGCACATTTTGGTGTCTGCTGCCTGGAATACAATTGGAACACATACTATCTGAGAACTCTGAATGTTCGGAAAACATGCCTGAAGTGCTCACCATTAAGCCGGCCGTCCGGGGCGGATACAGAAAAGGGTGAGCCTAAGCTCACCCCACTGACCCCCGCCAATATGGCAACGCTGCAGTATCTCCGGATCACTGGAGGACTGCACGTATGCGGACATCATCATTGCCCTTCTGCCGGAACGGGCTCGATGATAATCCGGGCAACGACTGTGTAGGGCAATGTGAAATCCGCCGCGACGAGATCGAACAGAATGTCATCCGGGCCGGTCCCGCCCAGGATGATCGGGTCGCTTCCGGGATTGCCGTAAGAGCCGAGGAATCCCGGGTGTGGCAGCACGGGGCACATCGTTGTAACGCCGGCGTTCGGGGCCGTTTGATTGATGAAGGCCGCATCCATCTCGGTGTTGAGCTCCGTGCCCACATCCCAGATCATTGATCCGAGAATCGTGATTATCTGTTTGCCTTTGAAGCTGCCATCGGCGTCGAAAAGCTCTATGTGTTGCGGGTTGTGATTGCCGATGAAGGCGTCATTCGAGGGAATAATCATGCTGACGAAGCTGGCATAGCGGTTCATTGTCGAATCCACCGTGTACTGCGCAGAGGCGGTATCGCCCGGATCGAATACGGGTGCGCCTGCAAAGCCCTCGGGGGCTGTAACGACGTCGTCCATTCCCCCGGTGTCGCCAACGGCTGCTGCGAATTCCACCCTCAGAGCCGTGGCGTCTCCGTCCTCGGCGAGCCGTTCAAGTCCCGCGGCGGCAAGGCCGCCGGGATCAAATAGATCGTAGCTGCCGTTGTGAAAGCCCAGCCAAACGGGGGTGAAATACACGCCGCCCGGCGGCGCCAGATTCTCGATGGTGACCATAATCTCGTGAGTCTGGGCCTGAAGCGGCACTGCAGCGGTCAAAAATGCCGTCAACGCGAAGGCGAATGCCCAGAATGCCGGTTTGATCTTTCTTTCTTGTTTGTTCATGGTCCTTACCTTTCAACACAAATGCTTCTTCATTCTTCTGTTAATCTTGTCGGTGTTTCGTCTCGATCTGTCCAACCGCTCGGAGACGCCGACGGCACAGCCCCCTTCAATGTGCCCCGGCGTGTCTTGATCCGAATCAGGGTGCCAACCGGCCGGGCCCCAGCAGCGGGCACAGGAGGTACACATCGGGGTTACCAGGGATATACCATCGTCCGCCGACGTATCCCCGGTCGCCCGGTCCGAATTCAGTTTCTCCGTTTTCGAGGAGTTGAAACGGCCCATGCGGCGGCAGCGATTGGGCGCTGACAAACGTGTCGTAATAAAGTCCCTGACTGGTCACATAGACCACTCCCAGTGCTCCGTCTCCGCGATTTGCCATAGCCTCGACCGCAAAATACGCCGTTGCTAAAACTACTATTGCCGAAACTCCCAATATCATCTTCTTAGTGTTCATGATCTGTTACTCCTTCGCCAAAGTGTTTACCGACAGAATCTGCTCTCGCACTGCGCCCGCATTGTGGCGATGGCGCAGCGCCACCGTGAAACTTTGCTCAGTACCGAACAAATACTAAAATCACTAATGAGTCGCGAAGATGTGTTAGAACCTTACGTGGAATCTAGTTTTTCGTGGATTTCTTTTGAAATTCTCCCCCGCATCTCACCGGATTGCCTCTCGTCGATCAGAGAAGACGCTGTTTCAAGGTACGCTTGGGGATCTCTCAACTTGGACAGTATTTTGCGCATGAACTTCAATTGTTTCTTATACTTGCGGCAAACCCTGCAAATCAGCAAATGGAAAGACAGTGCGCACCGCTCGGCGCCGTTGAGCTGTCTTTCTTGCGAATGCGATATTAACCGCGAAGCCTGATCACACCGCATAGTCAATATCAGAACAACATTTCTTAGAGTTTCTCGAATCACTTTTCCACCAACAAAACTAACTGAACCAGTTCAGCTCCAGACACCGCCGAAGCTGAAGGCGCGCGCGATGGAGGCGCACCCATAGATTAGTCTGTGAAATCTCCAAATGCTTACAGACTTCCTCGGAGCTGCAGCCCTCTATTTCACGCATGACGAACGCCTGGGCCATGACCCTTGATAGCTCTCTCAGACAGTCTTGCAGCACCCGCCTAAAGTCTACGTCTTCAGCCAGAGTCTCTGGATCTGCCTTCCAGCTAAGCATTCGATCTTTCCAGTGCCTGGACTTGTTGAAGTACTCGGTTCGCCAGGTCTCATCGTCCACATCCTCCCGCCTGCTGTTTCGGCGGAAGAAGTCAAGTATCTTGTGACTAAGTATGCCGATCAGCCAGGTTCTTTCCGATGAGTCGCCTGCGAAGCTCTGCCAGCTCTGCAACGCCGCCAGGAGCGCATCCTGAACCATGTCTTCGGCTACGTCTGGTTTACCCACCCGCATGAGGGCATACGAGTACAGCGCCTCGGTATGCTGGTTCACCAGCCGGTCAATATTCCGGCGAGCATCGTCAATTGGTTTATCTTTCCCTGACATACCTTACTGTCCTAAGAAGCTGAGTAAATGACAGGAAATTTGATTTCCACTTCCAGGAGTGATTATAGCACCTGAGGGGATGACGATTCAAGGGGGAACCCTGCTACTTGTCAAAATGAGGGGAGCCTATACTGAATCAATCAGTTACCATCAAAGACACAATGTCGGGATGAAGGGCCCATAGGTCTGCAGACCCCTCCGGGAAAACACATGACAATCCGCTTCAAAGATATCAGGATAAAGACGGGCAACATGTCGGCAGTTGAACAGCAAGGGGGAAGTCAGACTGCACCGGGATCATCAGAGCAACGGAGCCTAAAACTTACTTTTCAGATCTGATCGATGATGTTCGCATCTACAGTCAGGGCAGTGGTCCTACATCGTATACAGGTGAATCGACATGTTTAGCCACGGAAGATCGGCATTACGTCTTTACTGGAAGCAAGTAATGCTTCTCTTTCGTCAGCACTCAACGGAGTAAACTGTGCTGCCAAGGTTTGCGCTATCCGATAGACTCTCTCGTCACCAGGGGGTATCGCAGCAGTGATATCCTCTGACAGGGTGAAACGCAACGCCTGACGTGCCTGCTCCAGATCACTGATAGGCTGGTACCAACATTTAGGGTTGTTGGATTTCTTCTCCTCCTTGCTAGTCCACCGAGTGTAGGCTAATGCCTTGAGAGCCAGACGGGCGACGTTTTTCTCCTTGGCTTTTGCCAGCAATCGAGGTCCGAAATGACCCTGGGCCATACACACATAGTTGATGGGAAAGAGCACCGAATCAAACGGGAATTTGTCCAGTAGCCGCAGAGCAACTTCCTCATTGTGGGCGGAGAACCCGAGAAACCGAACCTTGCCCTCTTCTCTTGCTTTCAAGAAAATCTCCAAGGCACCACCGGTTCCAAGCACAATATCGACATCCTCCATTTTACTCATGGCATGGAGTTGATAGAGATCGAAATGATCTGTCTTCAGTACCCTCAGGGAATTCTCCAGCTCCTGGCGTGCTCCCACAGCATCACGTTTCTGTGTCTTGCAGGCCAGGAACGCCTTGTTGCGATACGGTTGGAGGGGCAATACCCAGCTTTTCTTCGGCCTCACCTCCACCATAGGTGGGGGCCACATCGAAGTAGTTGACGCCACAATCAATAGATTTAGCCACTTCGCGGTTTGCTTCAGTCTGTGCTTGGCCGACCACCACGATGCCACCAAAACCTACGATGGACAATTGGACATCCTGTTTGAAGTGACGGCGAGGAACCGGCTTGCTTGTGTCTTTGGCGACGGCTGCCTGCACCGTCCGCCAATAGTCTATCCCCATCATTGCCCCCGCGGCCGCGGCCGATGTAGCTTTGAGAAATGATCTACGTTTCATGAATCACACTCCGATATGTCTGTCTTATTCTCAAATACGAGCCTTACATCCAAAACCAATATACTGCTGGCTTGCCGACTCTTCAAGGTCATTTTCCCAGGCTTTGGACGAGCTATCAAGACTGGCGGATGGTTCTCAAGCAAGCCATATGGACTCACAGCACGGTTGTAGACGCGGACGTCGTGGATCAGCCCTGAACAAGCGTCTCCAACCGCGCAGTCCTGTTTTGTGCCACACTATGCCTGTACCCAAGCTCGGTCTTGCACTCTGGACACTTAACGTTCGAGGTATCAGTCATTTACAATACCTGTTCTCGATGTTTCTTTGGTGGTTCCGGTGGCAAAAATTTGGCAGAAAGAAACTTCAATTGGTTATGGTTCGAAAGAGATTTTCATGTTATTTCTTAAATCAAAAGGTTAGAATTGCTTTGGCATGCATTAAGTCAAATGGGGAATGTCAGGTAAATCTAGAAGTTTGTGACATGGTGGGTAAACACTGGCATATCGGATGTCTTTGCGCAGTCGGCGTGATGATAGTGTGCGGCGTTCAAACTGCCGCCGGATTGGAGAATGTCGCCGATGAGGGTGGCCGCAAGCTCTACTCGTCAGCTCAGAAGAGGCGAACGCCGTACGATATCCTGCGAAAGACCAGACGCCAGCCGCAAACCGGGACGATTCAGGACGCCACCGAAGTGGGGCCGGTCGTAGCCAAGGCCCGATTGAAATACGTGCGCACCACGGAAAGCCCGGCGATAGCATATCTGGCGATGCAGCAACAAAGGACGACGGTGGTCAGGCCAACGGAGTTGCGGGAGGTGCCGGCTGACGCCCCGGCGGAACCAGTATACTTCGGGCTTCAGGCTGGGGACAGATACGTTCACGGCATAGCATATCGCTCCACTGATCGTACCAAAAGGGTGAAGCTCTATTTGGACACGGATGGCGATGGCCTGCTGTCCGACGAAAGAGAATATGTGGGCACAAGGTTAAGTCAATTTCAGACCACAATAACGTACGAGTTCGGCCCTGTGTCGACGCGGCATGGAGAGAGCGTACCCAGAGAAGGAGCAATCCGCGCGCAGTGCACAAACGGCCAGTGGCTTATGTTCTGTCCTGCCTTCTACCGTGAGGGGCGGGTCGTTCTGAATGGCCGGCCTCACAGGATCGCGGTCGTTGATGGCGATCTCGACGGAAGATACAACCGGGTGTTTGTGCCGCTCGCTAAGGGGATCCGGGAGCCCGGATGCGATGCGCTCGCAATAGACCTCGACGGCGATTCCAGGTTCAGCGCCGGTCGGCCCGGTGGGTCGGAGATTATGCCGTTCAGTCGGATGGTCAAAGTGAACGAGGACTATTACAGTGTCCATGTTAGCGACGATGGCGGCATAATCGAGTTCAGACAGGCCAAACCGTCGTTTGGGGAGCTTGATGTCGGCGGCAAGGAAGTTGACCTGAGGCTCTGGTCGGATTCTGCTCATCAACGGTTGCGTGGCTCGGGGTCAAAGTGGCGCGTGCCTGCTGGCAAATATGGCGTCGTATCATTGGAACTGACCGAGAAAGATTCCGCGGGAAATCTGTGGGCCTTCAAAATCGACAAGGCGGGCCAAGGCGAGCTTGGCGATTTCGAGGTGCGGCCCGGCGAGGCGACCTCTTTGCGAATCGGCCCGCCGTTCAGGGTCAAGACATTTATGAATAGAAGTGGCCCAAATGTACTGATAGGATTTGACCTTGAAGGCCAGGCGGGGGAATTGTATGCTCCCGGTGCTAAAGTGAACGGCAAGACAGTGTCTGAGCCGGAGTTCAAGATTATCAACGGCGCCGGAAGCGTCGTCGGTTCGGGCCGGTTCGAGTATGGCTGAGGTGGTCTCTGCCGGTACTCGTGGCGAGTACCAGCCAGTTACGGGGACAAGTACAGAATGGAAGTCCAGACCCATCTCGGGCATTTCGAAGTCCGACAGGACCAAACCTGGCACACAATCAATTAGCTGATATTGAGGTAGTAATTAAGTTTGCGCCTACGGAGAAGATTATGTTCAGTAACCATTTCCATATGAAATATCAGTTAGATGAGAAAGCTAAGGTATATAGGCGTATCTTCGGCGGATTATTCGTGCTTATCATGGTCGCGACGATGTCGGGTTGCGTCTCGAACCAGAGCTATCCATCCGACTTAGTTATGGAAGGCTACGAACTCGCTCTGCTACTGAACAAGAATTCGGCCGAACAACTTGTCATCCTCGATGTTCGTAGCGAGGCCTCATACGATAAGGGACACATCACAGGGGCAGTGCGAGTGGATTCGTCCGAGTGGAAGGAGCAGAGCCTCGCGGCCGAAACAGGGCTTGATCACGAAACGCTGTGGAAAAACCGTATCGGGGCATTAGGTATCAGCGGCCGAGCCCCGATCCTAGTCTACGATGACGGCAGTATGACTACAGCCACCCGTATCTGGTTTATCTTCCAGCACTTTGGCGTACCGAATACGAGCGTGCTCAACGGCGGATATCCGATACTGAAGCCGCTGATTAAGAAGGGACGTATTGCTGTGAGTCAGGAAGAAACTGAACCGAAACCTGCGAAGTTTGAACATACTGCGAATACTACCGCGCGAGTTGAGCTTGTAGAGCGACAACGCGTTCGCAAAGCCATCGAGCATGGAGAAGCGCAGGTGTTCGATACGAGAACTCATGAGGAATACACCGGCGAGAACCTACGCAACAACACGCGCGGCGGACACCTTCCAACTGCTATCAACCTACCACATAATGAGCTGCTTGACAAGAACGGCCGTCTTAAGTCACCGGACGCACTGGCCGCGATACTCAAAAAAGCCGGTTTCAGACGCGGCCTGCCTATCATCACCCACTGTGAAGGGGGCGGGAGAGCTTCTCTTGCCGCGTTAGCTGCCGAGATTGCCGGCTACGGCCCAGTGATGAACTACTACCTAAGTTTTGGAGATTGGGCCGCAGATGTGAGCTGCCCGATTGTGAAACCAGCTGATGAGAAGTAAGGCGAGGCAAAAGCCCATTGAAAGTAATTTCACCAACTCTGAGTTTGGTGTCCGTCTCGAATAGCTCAAATTCAGGTAATACTGGATCATTTGGAGGGCATGGATGTGTCACTTCTTGTCCCAAAGCTCCAAACTTCTCCCAATGTAGCGCACTTGAGTCCAATCGCCTAAAAGCCGTGGCGTAGTCTTTATTTGCACCCCACGGGACAGATACACTGTTTCATAAACCCGACATCTTCCCACGAGTTGTTGTTTGCACACATTTGTATTACTCCGCTTGTGGGTGTCGCCAAGTCAAGATGTCACTATATACCCTTAGCACTTCTGCGCATCATGTCTTTGTTGGAGCAGTCGCGTTTCATTTCATACCCCTCAAGGGGGATGATGTGCTCGTGCACCACATCGAGGATATCCGCAGGATAGGGGAAGAAAGAATCCTCAATTTCATCGGGTGGAGTAATCCAGTTGCGTGCGCCCAGGACCACCGGCGGAGCATCCAGTTCATAGAACGCAAATTGCGTGATCTTAGAAGCCATTGTTTGCAGGCAGCTTCCCCGTTCACAGGCATCTGAGGTCAGTAGAATCTTGCCGGTCTTTCTGACCGATTCGAGCACTTTTTCATAGTTGAACGGTACAATACTCCTAGCGTCGATGATTTCACAACTGACTTTGTACTTTTCTTCCAACACTTTTGCCGCCTCGATCGCCCTGTACAAGGTCGCTCCGACTGTCAGAATCGTCAAGTCAGTGCCTTCTTTGCGAACAGCGGGCTCACCAAACGGTACTTCATAAAGTTCCTTCGGCACACCTCCCGGTACAAATTCTTCAGGATAGCCATAAAGCCGTTGACTTTCGAAAAAGACTACCGGGTCTGTACCCCTCAGAGCGCTGTACATCAGGCCTTTGGCGTCGTAGGCTGTTGCGGGAAAAACTACTTTTAGCCCTGGAATATGGGCCGATATTGAGGTCCAGTCCTGACTATGCTGTGCACCATATTTACTGCCGACTGAAACACGCACAACGACAGGCATTTTCAGCAATCCGCCGCTCATAGACTGCCACTTGGAAAGCTGATTGAAAAGTTCATCACCTGCTCGACCCATGAAGTCACAGTACATGAGTTCGACGAGCGCCCGGCCACCTTCCAGAGCATAACCAACCGCAGATCCAACGATGGCGCCCTCTGATATCGACGCGTTGAAGAGCCTATGATAAGGCAAGGCTTCGGTCAGGCCTCTATACACAGCAAAAGCCCCACCCCAGTCACGATTCTCCTCCCCATAGGCAATCAACGTCGGATCCACATAGAAACGATCCAGGATCGCCTCGAACAGCGCGTCGCGAATGCCAATGCACTGTGAATCTTTGAGTCGCCGGTGGTTCTGGTCAAATGCCGATCGGCTTCGCTTTGCCAGTGACTTGAGACGAGGATTATCCTCTTTGGGAATCAAGGTCTCCGGCTCTCTTGCCGGCTCCATTGAATCAACCTTGAGATTGGAGTACATGGTGGAATCTAAGAGGCAAGATTTCTCCTTGAGGTTGGCCCGTGGCGAGAGGTTAACATCTGACGCTTTTTTGCATGCATCCACAACAACTTCATTGACCTTCTTGTCTATCTGATCCAACGCGCTCTGGTCGCAAATACCGGCTTCGATAAGTCCGGCGGCAAAATGAATGATTGGATCATGTTTCTGCCACGCTTCGATTTCGGATCTCTCCCGATAGCTGCTCTGATCAGAGGGGGAATGGCCGCTATAACGATATGTAACTGTATCGAGTAGCACAGGTCCGTCGCCGTTATCGAGTACTTCTTTCTTTCTTAGGATTGCATCGGCTACGGCTAACGGATTGTATCCGTCAATGCGCTCGGAGTGCAGTTGTTCCGGATTCAGTGCAGCGCCGATGCGGGCGAGTATGTCAAATCCCATCGTCTCCCCACACGTTTGTCCGCCCATACCGTAGAAATTGTCATAGAAATTAATGATCAAAGGCAAGCCACCCCGATGTTTCTCGTCCCACAACTGTTTATACTGGCCCATCGTCGCAAGACATAGCCCTTCCCAAACGGGGCCACAGGCAGAGGCGGCGTCACCTATATTGCCGATTACAATGCCAGACTTGTTGTTGACTTTCTTGTAAAGGGCGGCCCCCACGGAGATATCAGCGGAGCCCCCAACTATAGCGTTGTTAGGATAAATCCCAAAGGGAGGAAAGAACGCGTGCATCGATCCGCCCATACCTTTGTTGAATCCTGCTTCCCTGCCAAGGATTTCAGCTAATGTCCCATAGAGAAGGTAGTCAATGGCAAGATCTTTCACAGTGCCTCGTGCATCTTTCTCAACAATTCCAAGGGTCTTGCCGTCAAAATAGGTTTGCATAATATCCATCAGGCATGTGTCGTCAAGTTTCTCGATCGCAGACAATCCCTTGGCGAGGATCTCTCCATGACTGCGATGACTACCATATATGTGATCATCGATGCCTAAATGAAATGCCTGACCAACCGCCGCTGCCTCCTGACCGATCGACAAGTGGGCCGGGCCGTTATGGATGCACTCGATTCCCTCATAGGAGCCACGAAGCTTGACATCATTCAACATCGTCTCAAATATGCGAATAAGGACCATATCTCGATGCATCCGAAGCAAGTCCTCGCCTTTGTATCTCTGCAGTTCTTCTTTGATTGTTTTGCGGTACTGATTTACCGGTATGGGTTTGAACTCAATGGAACCTGGTTTGCGCAGTTGCTCTGGATATAGCATCTGAGATTTCGGCATTACAATACTCCGGTAATTCTAGTGACCATGGTTGGCAAGAGTCAAATTGCAGAGCTACGTGATCTTGATTCTGAGCATCGCTGATTCAGGTGTTCTATTACCTAACCTGTTGGAGTCCGCAATCAAACCCCTGGCTTCTTGCATTCCAGACAGTCCAGCCGATACACAGACAACACGTCCGCGCTGTTCATGCCGTTGACAATAGAGACTAAAGTCTAAACCAAGAGACCGTGAGCAGAACTAAGTCAGAGGTATCGGTTGGCAAAGGTTCTTTTCTTCGTTTGCAGCACGCCCACACTGCTTGCAAATATACTTGGGCTCATTAACGAGTGCCTTGATCTTTTCGATGTCGATGTTGCATGGGCAACAGGTAAGAGCACACAGCTTGTCTTCACCACAACAGGTCGCACTTGCTTCACCACACATTTCTTGCTCCTTGTATTTCAAGATTACGGAATTCCTGGAATAACAACCAGACAATAGTACTGGGTCAGTCTATTACTGTCAATCTTGGAGTAAAAGTTCCGATCAGTCTTGCGAAGCTATATGTGGTGTACGTTGCCCGATACGTCATAACGCGTATGCCTCGAAAGAAGAAATGTGACAACAGGGATTCTGGTATTTGATTTTGAGTTCTTCATAGGTGGACGGCACGCTATCCCATAAATACAAGAGGTGCTGACAGCTCTCTCAAGCTGCCAGTCCCCCCGAAAAACCGTATCCGGTGAGTATACAAAATCAAAGCCAAGGAAATCTGTAAATCGTTGATCAGGCGAGTGAAGGTGAATGGACTGCCAAAGGCCTTTCTGCACAACAGGCTGGTGAATTAGCAGGCAGTATTGAGACGGTTGAAGAAACTTCCTCGGTACTCTATGCAGCTACGCGGATATACCTGTGATGCAAACCTCCGAGCACGGGAATAGAAACAAGTTTGCTTGGGCCTGAAATGTGTGGTTGTTTCGTTTGTAACACAGGCGTGTCACCATCTAGGCCCTGATGTGGTCGTGCCACGTGATAGTACTCTTCGATGAATTCCTTAACCAGCCGCTCAAGATGCCCCTGACCAAGCACTATCACATGATTGAGCATCTCTCGCCGTAGCGTTCCAATGAATCTCTCTACGAATGGATTTTGCCAAGGACTTCGATATGCTGTGCGAACTTCCTCTATGCCACAACTGTCCAGAAAAGCTCGTACGCCGTTGCCACAGATCCCATCATTGTCACGGAAGAGATATTTTGGCTGTAGACCAAATGGCATCGCCTCACGTAGCTGCTGGATAACCCAATTCATAAATGGATTTCTTGTTACTGCAAAGTGTATTACTCTGCGTCTGCCATGATCAAAAACAAGGAATACATAATACGTGGCGAAGTTGATGGTCGTAACAGTGAAGAAGTCGATTGCCCACGATATATCCAGGTGGTTACGCAAAAATGGCAGCCATGTAGTTGATCTCTTGCGAGGTTTTCGTGGCTTGTACATGTATTTGCGTATTGTATCTTCGCAGGGTGGGTCGTACTGGAGAAGAATCAGTGTGTCCCTGATCCTTTTGGCGCTCCATAGCGTATTCTCCTTGCTGAGCTGGTAAATCACGCTCTGCATTTCCTTGGGAATCGGAGGTCGTCCGCCTTTTCTACATGACTTCCATCGCCAGAAGCAGCGGAAGGCCGCGGTATGCCATTTCTTGACTGTCGCTGGCTGCATCAGATGGGCAAGATCCTCCCACTTGTCCAAGGACTTCGAAAGGATCACCCAGAGCAGGCGAAAACCCGCAGTGAAACGTGGACGCGGACGTTTCTTCGAAGCGATCCC
>JADHXR010000131.1 GCA_016782865.1 Phycisphaerae bacterium | reverse complement strand
CGAACAATCACACTTCTATCCCGCTGGAATAGCTCGGCCATTTGATGAGCATCCAGCCAAATGGTCTCGTCTCGTAGGTTTACCTCTACCTGACTTTTGCCATCCTTACTTTGATACAGGAGGATCTGGCCCTTTTCCGGGCTCTGCATTTCAGTTGTAGCAGTACCTTCCTTTGCCATCTATACGTCTCCATGGGTCCATGTTGGATTTTAGATTGCAGATTTTAGACTGAGCTGCTGCTCTTCATAAATCTAAAATCACAAATCACCAATCTAAAATTCCAGGGCCTTTGCCAGATATCCAGCTACATCCTTTTTAATCCCCGTGGTCTTGGGCAGACAGGTTTCATAAAGCGAGCAACTGCCGCATTTTTTCTGATACTTGGCCTTAGGGGTCTGTCCCGCTGCATGGAGTTGGTGCATCTCCTGTGCCAGGGCCTCGGTCTTGTCGCGCAGGGAAGTGTCAAGGACCACCTGTTCTCGGCGCCGGGGTCGACCGTAAAACAGGGCCCCGGCTGCAATGCCCCCGCAGGGGATCTTGAGCATCTCTTCCAAGCACATGGCCTGAGCGCAGAGCTGCACTCTATCACAATCATCAATCTTTGTCTTACCGCGTTTGTACTCCACCGGGAAAGGCCGCCAAAACCCGGTAACTCCATCCAGTTCAACTCCCGTGTCAGCGGATATGAATTCAACCACATCCGCCTGCCCCACCAGCCCCAAACGCAGGCACTGCAAACGCAACCCCCGCACAATGCGAACATCCCCGCGCGACTCAATCTCGGAGTCATGCACCTTGTCATGCAGATTGCGGCCCTCAGCAGTAAACTGATTCTCAGACCACACCTGCTCCAAATGAATCAGCGCCCACTGCCGCCGGCAGAATTGCAGGTGCTGCAAACCAGATAACAGGAGTAATTGGGTTTCGGAGTACATGGCTTTTAAGCTGCGTCAGTTTCTTCCAGAATGGTTTCTTCTGGCCAGTTATCTTCCAAGGTGTCCACCTTGATTTTGTTATTTTTGTTCTCATCCTGTGGTAGGTTACTTTTATCCAGCTCAAAGCTATACCCACTCATATCGCGAACCTTCTCTGGTTTATGTCCATGCTTAAGACTAACCTTTACACGGTTAAATGTCTTATGGACGGCTTCATCGCCGTCTTTGGAACTGTGGGTGAAAAACACTAGTTTCTGAACGATCATTGAACCAACAGGGCGAGCTGTACTCTCATCGCCTTCGAACAATGTCTTCATCGCCTTTTTAAGAATCTTCATATCTGCTTCTGAGAATCCTGTACCCTTATCACCTTCTGCTAGCCGAACACTAACGCTCCCGCGCGTCACATAAACGGCGAATGGAACACGTTTCTTACGCCCCATTTCTGTACGCTTATCTGGTTTCTTTTCGTCGTACTTTGTTGGGCATACACGGGTTATCTCATCGTCTTCTACAATAATCGGTGCTACACTTTTTGCATATTGTATGCTAACTGGGCCACGAATTTGGCCGACCTTTGATTTTGTTTTATTTACGCCTTTACCTTTGGGTTTGCTTCCACCTGATTCGCTTTCTTCTTCTCCAGAATCAGAATCGCTTGTGAGAACACCACC
Source organism: Phycisphaerae bacterium (assembly GCA_016782865.1). Lineage (GTDB taxonomy): Bacteria > Planctomycetota > Phycisphaerae > Sedimentisphaerales > Anaerobacaceae > SG8-4. Next base: position 20,935 of record JADHXR010000131.1, on the reverse strand, counting down.
AAAGGCGCGAATGTCAAAGAACTTTTCACAGATTCGTCGGCGTTCATAATTTTCTGGAGCCTTCTTGTCTTTCGGATCTAAGTTTTTGTATGCCTTTTCACTTTGAGTATCTTTGACAGCATCTGTTATTGTTTCACGAAGATAGGTTCCAGAACGAACCCAAATATCATAACCGTCCTTCAACTCCTTCATCATTTCAATTCGGTTACGAATTTTGCGTTTAATGCAAACATCTGTCACGTAACCAATTCCTGTATACGCATCTGTTCTGGGGCGATTATCGTATCCAGGATCTCCATTAGGATTTGCATTATCAACACTAAAGACAAGCACAAAATCAACGCGGGAACTAATAGGACTTGTTTGTTTGGCGCTTTCGCTCATTGATCTATCCTTTCCGAAAATGGTTATTTGTTTTGGTGGTCATCTATTATCATTACTTAGTAGTCGTTTTAATAGCGCATCGTTGATTCCAGTAGCCCAACAAGAATTCAAAAGAGTCCACTCCTTGATTAGGCATTATGGTGCCATTGCCTTCAGCGCTTTCCTTCAACTTAACCTTGTCAAAGATTTCGGTGAACCACTCACCATCTTTCTTATATATTTCATAGCAGAGACAGTTCTGGTAGAGTTGTCCAAGGGTATCCCGTGGACGTTCTATGCCTGCCGAAAAATGTTTATCTGAAAGTGTTGGGCCCCAGTTACGGCCTCGCTTTTGTATGTTTTCACAGATGGCAAATAGGCGTCCAGCAAGGTAGCCTGGATCTGCAATGCTTGTATCGAGTCCCATTTGATAGTTCTCCTTTCCTGCAATTCTTAAAAGATAGTGCCGCGCAGAACCTGCAGCGATAGCGAGCAGCTTACGATAAGCCATACGAGTCTCTTGTGATTGTTCTTTATGCTTTTGTTTAATCGCTTTCAATACGATCTGGCGACAAAGATCAGGGGGTAATGGTCGTCCTCGTACAATTACCTCAACGACTTCCCGGTCCCATACTAACCGCTTTTTTGTCTGTGATATGATACCTGCTGCGTCAAGGATGTCCATCAATGTTGGGCAGAAATCATGTACATCATCTTTGAATGCAATGTAGCTTCCGGGTAATTGGACAGAGGAATGTTCAATGAAAGTGTTGGTATTATCTTCCAGTTCACCCATTGTTCCAGTGAAACCACCTAGGATTGCATGACGTCCTTTTTTGCGTAGTAAGATGGACAAAAAATAAAACCGCTTGTCACGGTAGTGTCCTTCTTGTGCATTGCGGTATCTCCGCATTGCTTCGAGCAAATCAGAACTATCTGCTAGAACTTGGCCTTTCCCCCTTTTTGCCTTACCCAGCGAGAAGTGCGATATAGTTCCTTGGGGTGAAACTAATCCCAAAGCACTATTGTCGAGTTCTTTGAGACTATTATCCGATTGGTCGATCCAGATACAGTTGGTTGAATCCCCGAATCTTATGGACGAGTTGTTTACCAACCATTTCAGTGCCATTGAATACTTTTCAGCTTCCTCAAATCCAATCTGGGCAGGCAGAGCGCTTCCACTCTCATCCTTCCCTTTTGCACTCTTCTTCTGTGATAGGCTTTCGTGTAGATGGCCGCAGTATGTAGCAGCATCATTGAACGAGATCAAACTTGCGCCTTTGATACGTGGATGGAGGATTCGAGCTGGTTTCTCTTTCCCATCAAGAATGCTGATTACTTTCCGACTGCCTTGTTTTTTTTGCAGCTTGACCCAGGCATTCCTTACAGATTCAAGTGAATGAACAGGCTTGCCTTGCGATCCTGTAGATTCGATAACCCACCGAATGTTCATTTTCGACGCCATATCTTTCCACTTCTTTGGATCAACGTCAAATGTCCGTCCATTTTTGGAGTGTATTTTCTCTTTGAGTAAGCATTCCAATTCTTGCCAAATTTGTGAGCGAATGCTGGTTCGCCATATTGCTCGGTATATTAGGCAGACTATACGCAGGTTATCTGGATCAGTTTTACGAATTGCCCTCAGTTGTTTCAGATATGCCTCTCTTCGTTGTGTGCCAGGAGGCTTTTTATCTTCTTTACCCTTCCTTTGGGGTTTTGATTCGGGAGCCAATTCTCCAAAAAGCCAAGTTGGATTATCGACAAATCCATGAGGAGAATCATTTCCACTGGACCGACATGCTGATGTTTCTGTAACAGGACAGTTGATATCCAGACACGGTTCTTCTTTCTGTTTTCTGGAAGTCTTCTTAGCAACAGATTCTTTTGGTTTACATAGCCAAGTGACTTTATCAAATGAACCTTTTGCTTTGAGTTGAATTTCGGCAGACACCAACTTCTCTTCAAAATATGGATCAGGAAGGGATATTCCACATTTTTTTAGTGTGTCATATTGTTTGACTAGCTCGGCAATCATTGGGCTTCCCTCCTTCCAAAGTTTTGCCGGATCACTTTATCATAATCATCAGGCCTGGGGTATTCCAGGACACTATCGATAACCTGTGCGTTAAAGAAGGTAGGAATGTCGGAACCTGCTGTACCCGTCCCCCATTCCCAGCCATGGAACATGTAGCCAGCGTTAAGATTAAAGCCCTGATGATCTTTGTTCCATATTTCCATAAAGGCATCAAATCGTTCTTTTGCGGGTTTTTTCAGAATCTCTTTACTTAAGGGTTCCACGATTGCGGTGCATTCACGCATTCCAAGAAAGACATCACGTCTGCCCCCTGTATCCAAGGAACGTTCAAAGATGCACAGGTGCTTGGTAAGATCTCTATCCTCTGGCTGATTTTCTGACCATTTGAAATGCGCCTCAACAAGATAGTGTACATCGTATAGGTAGGTTTGCATTTTTTGCATTCTACGTTCCGGTGCAACAAAAGGCCTCTTGGTAATAGCTGTTGTTTTAACTTCATTGATCATGATGTTTTGGTAACGAATCGGCTTCATGATTAGTACACGTGTCGGCACCCAAAAAAAGCTGGGTTTTGCGTAAATCGAACGCAGAACGCCAGCCAGAGCACCATAAGTTGGTAGTGGATAGGTGAATCGTTCCACACGCAACTCTGGGCGGGTAAATAATGCTCGCTCCGCACGTACGGAGAAGGTTACAGGTGGGGAATGGGTAGTCATAGTATGTAGTCCTCCACTTTAATGTTGTCTGGACGTCTTAATCCGATTTTGCCATAGTGTACACTGCTATCAACAACCAACCATCCAGCGGGGGTTTCCTCAATGATACTTTTATAATAAGGCAAAGCAGATTGATATACCTGAACTGAGTGTTGTTGCACTGTGCGTATCATATTGAATTCGAGGGTTCTTCCTTGCTTCAGTTCATTAATTACCAGTTTTCCTTGGATTCCATAAGGAACCACAACTGACATGGTGTCCTCTTTGATTATCCTGAAATCGTTGCCAATGTCTGCGAAAGGTATGTCTGTCGCATGTTCAAGTTTGCGAGAAGCCGTGAGGCGGGCAATTATGCTTTCCTTATCCATTTCGTCTCGGCGACTCCAGTATAGCCTCTCAAAGTACTCTTGAACGGCTTTCAATCCAAGTGGGTCTTTTTCTTCATTGGAAAGATTTGGATTGTTTTCGATCGCGGAAAGTGTATTCATTCCAGCATGTTTGGCTTCAATGATATCTATTAGGCTACCGAGGTATTCATTAGCTTCATATATGTATGTTTTACCTAGTTGGGGTAGAAGAACGCCCTCTCTATTGCATCGGCCAGCAGCCTGAGCAATTGAGTCTACCCCTGCCATAGATCGGAATACTATGTCGAAATCTAGGTCGATACCAGCCTCGACGAGTTGAGTGCTGATTACAATAGGTCCATGGGCATTGATGTTTCGGCTGTATAAAGAAAGTCGTTTGATAATTTCAATGACATCTTTGCGATGCTGTGGACACATAGTGGTGGACAAATGGAATAGACGACCTGCAAATCTCTCCTCGCGGGTTAATTCCGAAAAAAGTGCGGACGCATTCCTTTTAGTATTTACTATGCTAAGAACACTCTTGCCTTTGTCGGCGTGTTCGATGATCCTTTCTGCAATTTCAGGCATACTCAGTGGGTTCTCAGATTCTATTTCCAAGATCTTAACGCGTTTGAGTGATTTGAATAATTTCGCAGGTTTATCAATAATTGGGTGAATGTTCTGCAAGCCAATCCGGTGATTGTCTTTTGTATTATCTCCATCAATTTTCCTGCTATCTAAAACTGGTTGCGTAGCTGTGCATAGCATGACTGTGCATCTGTAATTTTCAACAAGTTCCTCAAGTGCCCATGTGATTGCCTGTAGGTAGCGAACAGGCACAGTCTGTACTTCATCAAGTATAACAACTGAATTGCTGACTGAATGTAGCCGCCTACATGGGCTCGGTCGATTGGTAAATAGTGATTCAAAAAACTGGACACTGGTGGTTACAACAATAGGAGCATTCCAATTCTCTGCAAGTAATCGACTTTCCTGGGTTTCTCTTTTTGGTTCAAGATTGCTGTGGTGTTCCAGAACGTTATTGGTCTTGCCATCCGCATCCATTACTCCGCGAAACACCTCTGCGTTCTGGTCAATGATGCTGGTATATGGGATGACATAGATAATCCGATTAAGCTTATGCTTGATTGCGTGATGCAAAGCAAAGCGCAAGCTTGCCAATGTCTTGCCACCGCCTGTGGGAACGGTCAACTGGAAAAATCCGCGATCCTGAGTCCCCGCATCCCGGCATTGCTTGGACACTTGCCTACGGATCTGGTTCATACTGCCTTCCTTGCCCAGAGTTTCGAGATGATCCTCTAGCTTCTTTAGAAGAGTCAAGGGGGATTCAGTACGAATTGCTTGGCGTTCTGCCCATTGATCTGGGTTGCCGGTTTTCTCTGAATGAAGTCTGTCCGCGTCAACAAGAGCACTGAAGAGCATCCTAACTGCAAACTGGAGCGAAAAAGCATCGCGCCCAGAAACATTTGCATCCTCATCAATCCAGGAGCAGATACTCTGAAGATTATCATCCTCCAGCAACGCACCGGCCAATAATTCGATCTTGTTTCGAATTTCAGGGGCAATATTCTTTGCATATGGCTCAAGGGGCTTTGTAAGTCGTTTTTCCAATGAAGGACCGTATTCAGGTGTTAATCCATTTAACAACCCTGAGTGATGGCCAGCTACACAGTGGCCTACTATTCTGGCGATTAGTTCAGCGAGACGCGCTAATTCTGCGTCGCCTGTTTGAGCGGATATTTCTCTCATTGTTTTAACGATGAATTGTGCCCCAGCAGAGGAATGGTCCACTTTGCCTCTAATATCCTGGTCCTCGTATTCTTCATCGCCATTTTGAGCATTCTTCAGGTAATCTTGAAATGCTTGCGAGTACTTTCCAATATCGTGTAGAAGGCCAATGATTTTACCATACAACTTTAGAATCGAATTGGAGGAAGTAAGTTCCGAAGCAGAAATAAGGTGATCCTCTAACGGTTTTCCCAATCCATTGATATCATACCTTGCGCAAAACATTAAATTTTCCTCTAATTCTAAAATCGGAAATCTAAAATCCGCACTCCAAAATCCAAATCGGGCCAAATCTCCAATCTCTCTGCGTTCCAAAGATCACGTCTTGCTTTGACGCCGCCGCATAGCACGAGCCTCAACTTCGGATAAATGCTCCTGTTGGGATTGGCCCTTGCCTGGATATCCTGTGCAGTGTGCCATCCATCTTTGCATTTCTCGATCTGACATGGGTCTGCGTCACTTCGCTATTGCCCTCGCGTCTATTTGCCTCGGGCAAACTCGATAGCTGCCCCATTCTAAAACTGTAGCTACACAAAAGCAACCACATTCTCGATGCCAAAGCCCACAAAGCCAAGCCGGCACGCCAAAAAGGGGGGGCAGGCGAACAGGAAACCAGCAGAACAGGGTGCAGGTGACCGGGATAGCAGGGAATCAGGAGGCAAAGAGCGTTGGAATACCGAATCCCTCGACCCTGCTCGGGACAAGCATCGAACAAGAAATATCCAATGTCGAAGTGTAAGTTAGTGCCCCTTTTAGTTGATTATTGATTATTGACTATTGACTGTTGTTTTCTTGGACAGGACAGGATGTACAGAGATATTTATTATCCCGCCGTTATCCCGTAATCCCGTCTGATTTTGTCGATTATTGTTTTTCCTCGCTGTGAATCAAGAATCCGTGTTAACCAGTGAAATCCGTGTCTAATTCAGTTGCTTTTTGATCTCTTCTCGGCGTTCATCAGCGTTCATCTGCGGTTCTTTTTCCTTTTCACTTTCTACTTCTTCTGTACCCTCTGAGCCTTTGTAATTGATTCCCGATGGATCGGGATCTTCGATATTGATCTTTTCTCCGCGTTCATCAGTGAAATCCGCGGTTACTTCTGATAGATTCCTCGGCGGAGTTTACTCTGAGCGTAGCCGAATGGGCTCGGAATGATCAGCCTACAATACGACATACGCAATACGCGGTGCGATATACGATATACGCTTTAGAACCTCCGGCCGTGCCTGCCTGGGTAGTGGCCATGGCCACGCGGGTAGCCGTGCGCATAGGGCACGTGTCGCGGGCGGGTGATGATAACTGCGCCGTGACCGTGACCGTGGCGGTAGCCGACGTCCTGGTAGGTGAAATCGCAGCCTGCGATGGCAATTGCGATTACTACGAGTATGATTGTCGCTATTAGCCGTTTCATTTTTCGCTCCTTTCATTCCTTTGCAGGTTATGTCTTTGTCTCTACCCATGTAAGGCCCCACGAGCGAAGAAAGTAACGATTTCTTCCCCCCAGGCCTGCTCAACGTTTAGCCCGACCCCAGCGGTCGGGGTTTTCAACATCTCGAAAAATATTTGTGTATTCTGTGGACTGTCGGCGGTGAAATCTTACAATCCTATCCAACAGGATGGTTTCTAATCAGGAGACGATGAACATGGTTGACTGCGATTGCACGCGGCGTGGTTTCCTGCGCTCGGCAGGACTGGGAGCAGCGGCGTTTGTAATGACAGGCTCGTCACGCGCCGCTCGGTCCGCCTCGCTGCCCAAGCGCCCCAACATACTCTATATCATGTCCGACGACCACGCCGCACATGCTATCAGCGCGTACGAAAGCCGGCTGGCGAAAGTCGCGCCAACGCCGAACATCGACCGGCTGGCAAATGAAGGCATTCTCTTCGAGAACTGCTTCTGCACGAATTCGATCTGCACACCCAGCAGAGCGACGATCCTGACGGGCCAGTATAGCCAGAGAAACGGCGTCCTGGACCTGGGCGGTAAACTCGAGAAGGAGAGGCAGTATCTGCCGGCGCTGATGAAAAAGGGTGGCTACGAAACCGCAATGATCGGCAAGTGGCATTTGAAAGAAGAGCCGGCGTTTGATTATTACTGCGTGCTCCCTGGACAGGGTTCGTATTTCAATCCGATCTTCCGCGAATCCGGCGGGCAGTGGCCCAAGAACGAGAAGCGCTTTGCGAGCTACGATTCGCGTCATTCGTCGGATGTTATCGGCGATCTGTCGCTCAAGTGGCTCAAGGGCAGGGACAGATCGAAGCCGTTCTTCTTGATGCATCATTTCAAGGCGCCGCATGACAATTTCGAGAACGCCGAGCGTTACGACTGGCTCTTCAATGACGTTGATATTCCCGAGCCTGAGAGCCTTTGGGAGACCGGCAATCACGGCTCACCGGCAACTAAGGGGATGGGTACGTCAATCGGCAAACGCAACAAACGTCGGAACATGGGACACCACATGTTCGTGGATCAGTCCCTGGGCGAGCAGCAGTACAAGCGAACCGCCTACCAGCGATATCTGAAGAAATACCTGCGATGCGTTCGCGGCGTCGACGACAACATCGGCCGACTGTTCGACTACCTGGAAAAAAGCGGGCAGATGGACAACACCGTCATTATGTACTCATCCGACCAGGGCATGATGCTCGGCGAGCACGATTTCATCGACAAGCGATGGATGTACGAAGAGTCGATGCGGATGCCGTTTCTGGCGAGGTATCCGGCGATAATCAAGGCCGGGACGCGCAGCGATGAGATCATCAACAACACTGACTTTGCGCCGACGATACTGGCGCTTGCGGGCATTGAGACTCCCGACTACATGCAGGGACGGAGCTTCGCCCCGCTGCTCAAAGGCACAACTGTCGCTGACTGGCCCAGGTCCACGTACTACCGCTACTGGATGCACATGGCGCACCACGACAACCCGGCACATTTCGGCGTGCGGACCAAGGAGTACAAGCTGATATTCTTCTACGGCCAGAACTACCGCAAAGGCGGACCCGGGCCCACGCAGCCGGACTGGGAACTGTATGATATGAAAAACGACCCGTATGAAATGAACAATCTATACGGCAAACCAGAATATGCTGCTGTGGTCAAAGAGCTGAAAGCCGAGCTGCTGCGGTTGAGAAGGAAATACAACGAAACAGACGCAGAATACCCTCATATCCAACGGATAATCGACGAATATTGGGACAAGTGAACACGATTATGGTAGTAATGCTAGGGAAAACTATGATGAGTAAACACAGTTGTACAAGACGTGGATTTTTGAGGACCGCCGGGATGGGGCTTGCCGCTCTTTCATTGCCGGAGATGCCGGCTTTTGCGAAGAGACAAGACAAACCGAACATTCTGTTCATCTTCGCCGACGACCAGTGCTTCGAGACGCTGCGCTCGCTTGGCTGCGATGAGATATACACCCCGAATCTCGACAGGCTCGTTAAACGCGGCGTCACGTTTACGCACGCGTACAATCAGGGCGCCTGGCACGGCGCGGTGTGCGTGGCCAGCCGGACGATGCTCAACACGGGACGGTTCCTGTGGATCGCCCGCGATCTCGAGCCTAAGCTAAAGGAAGAAACGCAGGCGGGCAGGTTCTGGTCGCAGTACATGAAGCAAGCGGGCTACGAGACGTACATGAGCGGCAAATGGCACGTAAAGGGTATCAAACCCGAGGATATTTTCGATCACGTCAAGGACGTCCGGCCCGGGATGCCAAATCAGACCGAAGCCGGATACAACCGCCCCATCGAGGGCAAACCCGACCCGTGGAAGCCCTGGGACAGGAAGTTCGGCGGCTTCTGGAAAGGCGGCAAGCACTGGAGCGAAGTCCTGGGCGACCACGCGGAGGATTTTCTGGAAAACGCTTCGAAGAGCGAGAATCCGTTCTTCATGTACCTGGCCTTCAACGCCCCGCACGACCCGAGGCAATCTCCGAAGGAATACGTGGACAAGTACCCGCTGGACAAGGTGAGCGTCCCGGAAAACTTCCTGGCGGAATATCCTTACAAGGATTCGATCGGCTGCAGCGCCAAGCTCAGAGACGAAAAGCTCGCCCCGTTCCCCCGGACGAAATACGCCGTCAAGGTAAATCGCCAGGAATACTACGCGATAATAACGCACATGGACGCTCAGGTCGGGCGCATCCTCGATGCCCTTGAAGCGACGGGAAAGGCCGACAATACGTACATTTTCTTCACCGCCGACCACGGCTTGGCGGTCGGCCATCACGGGCTGATAGGAAAGCAGAATATGTACGACCACAGCGTCAGGGTCCCACTGATGGTTACCGGCCCGGGAATTGCAAAGAACAAGAGGATCACCTCGCCGGTCTATCTCCAGGACATCATGGCGACATCGCTGGAGCTCGCTGGTATCGACAAGCCGGGGCACGTCCAGTTCAAGAGCCTGATGCCGCTGATCAAGGGCCGGGCCAAGAGAAACTATGACGCCATCTACGGCGGGTACATCGACCTGCAAAGAATGATCAGCGCAGACGGCTACAAAATGATCTACTACCCCAAGATCGACAAGACGCTGCTGTACAATCTCAAGGCCGACCCGCTGGAGATGAGCAACATCGCCGACGATCCGGGCAATGCCCGCGTAATAAGAAAGCTCAAGAGAAAGCTGAAGAAGCTGCAGAAAGAGGTCGGCGATAAGCTCGATTTGGACAGTCCGCCGAAGCCAAAGGCTTGATTTGAGAAAGGTGATACGATGAACAAGGCACTGTTTAGCGCTTTATTGATTACGTTTGGCTGTTTGACCACTGTCTCCGCTCAGGACGATATCCTGATAGCCGATTTCGAGGGCGACGACTACGGCAACTGGAAAGTCACGGGCGAGGCGTTCGGCCCCGGCCCGGCTCGCGGGACGCTGCCGGGTCAAATGGATGTTGCTGGCTTCGAGGGCAAGAGGCTGGTCAGCTCGTTCTACGAAGGCGACGACAGCAAGGGCACGCTCACATCCCACGTGTTCGAGGTCAAGCGCAAATACATCAATTTCCTTATAGGCGGCGGCATGAATCCGGGCCAGACGTGCATCAATCTCCTTGTCGACGGAAAGGTTGCGCGCACCGCCACCGGTCCCAACGACAGGCCCGGCGGCTCGGAAGAATTGGCCTGGCATAGTTGGGATGTCTCGGAACTGCAGGGTCGCAGCGCGCAGATTCAGATAGTCGACAGTCAAACCGGCGGCTGGGGACACATCAACATCGACCATATAACGCAGAGCAGCAACAAGGTCGAGGTGATAGCGGACAAGACGCAGGAGTTCTTGCTGCAGAAGAAATACCTGAATTTGCCCGTCAAGAACGGAGCCAATAAACGCTATATTCACTTGATTGTCGACGGCAAGATCGTGCGGGAATTCGACATCGAGATGGCTAATGGTGACCCCGACTTCTGGGTATTCCTGGAGATCGGCGAATTCAAGGGCAAGCGAGCCATCCTGCACATTGACAAATACGACCCGGCCAGGACCAAAGGCTTCGACTCGGTCTACCAGGCGGATACCTACATCGGAGAAGAAGACGTTTATCGGGAAAAGCTGCGCCCGCAGTTGCATTTTACATCCAAACGCGGCTGGAACAACGATTCCAACGGGATGGTCTATTACGACGGGGAATACCACCTGTTTTACCAGCACAATCCTTTCGGCTGGAATTGGGGCAACATGACCTGGGGCCATGCGGTCAGCACAGACATGATCCACTGGACCGAACTGGGTGATGCAATCCATCCCGATCATCTTGGCACGATCTTCTCCGGCTCGGCAGTGGTCGACGTGGGCAACACGGCGGGCTTCCAAACCGGCGACGAAAAGGTGATCGTGTGCATCTACACCTCCGCCGGCGGAACAAATCCGATGTCCAAGGACCAACCCTTCACCCAGTCGATCGCCTACAGCAATGACCGCGGCAGAACCTGGACCGTCTATGATGGCAATCCCATTCTGGGACACATCAACGGCGGCAACCGCGACCCGAAAGTTATATGGCACACACCCACCGACCAATGGGTGATGGCGCTGTATCTTGACGATCGCGTGATGGCATTCTTCACGTCGAAAGATCTCAAATCGTGGGAGTTCCAGAGCAAGATCAAGTGTTTCCACGAATGCCCGGAACTGTTCGCCCTGCCGGTCGATGGAGATAAGAGCAATGAGAAGTGGATACTGTACGGCGGCAGCGGCGAATACCTGGTTGGCCATTTTGACGGCAGAGAATTCAAGAGCGATACCGACGCGATACGTTTTCATCACGGAAATTGTTTCTACGCATCCCAGACGTTCAGCAACATCCCCGAGTCCGACGGCAGGCGGATACAGATCGCCTGGGGCCGGGTTAAGATGCCCGGGATGCCGTTCAATCAGATGATGCTGTTTCCGGTGACATTGACTCTGCACTCGACCGAAGAGGGGCCTCGCATGTTCGCCGAGCCGGTGCGCGAAGTTGGAAACCTTCACGGGCGCAGGCGACAGTGGAAGTACAAGACCTTGGAACCGGGCGACAACTTGCTTTCCGGTGTGTCGGGCGAACTCCTTCATATCCGCGCCGATCTGAGACTCGCCGGCGCTGCTGAAACGGGCTTCGTGATCAGGGGCATTCCTGTCACGTACAACGCCGAGAAGGAACAGTTGTCCTGTCAGAAAAACAAGGCGAAGCTGATACCCGAGAACGGCAAGATCAGCCTCGAGATACTGGTGGACCGCACCTCAATCGAGATATTCGGCAGCGGCGGCAGGATGTACATGCCGATGGGCGTGATTCTCGCCGACAATGCGAAGTCGCTCGAAATCTTCACAAAAGGCGGCAATACCGAGGTCGAATCATTGGAGGTTTCCCGGCTCCGTTCCGCCTGGCGCTAGGCCGTAAATCTCAGTTAGGGCGCGTAAAACAATAAGTTACCGAATTATCCGCTCAGATTTAGGTTGGATTTGGTCGTGATCGATTGAGCGAAACCGCAAGCGTAGCCGGCCGGAGCCTGTCCCGAGCGAAGCCGAGAGATCAGGATTTCGCGATTGAGGAACGGGCGAAGACAGCCTGAAGATGAGATGGAGAATCGGTAAGTTATTGTTTTGCGCGTCCTTAATCCCGCTCTTACTCGCCGACAATTTCCGGGTTGCCAATGGCGACAGACAGCGGAGCATACGCCGAATCGACTACTCGGGCAACGTCTGCGTAAGTCGAGCCTTCACACAGGCCTATGGTGAAGTGTGCGGGAGTCGCTTCCATGAACTTGTTTATGCCCTTGCGCCCGAAGCCGAATACCGTCATCTCACCCCGCATAGGCCAATACGAATCAACCGCTTCATCATCTTCGTGGTGCACCAGATAGAGAACGCGGCTGCCGTCACCGAAACAGAGCCATTCTCCCGCGCCGCGTTGAACGCTAAGGTCACCATCCCATTTTACACTTGCGGGCGTTCTGGTGCCGCCGGGCGTATCGGCACGTATACAGTAATCCGAATCTTCGTCGAGTTTGCCCCCCGGCGTGCCTTCGTACAGGAACCAGTACGGTTTTCGCATCTTCAAAACGGTCAGCCTGGCATAGGATGGGAATATGTCCCAAACGCACTGCATCTTCCCGTCGTCGGATTCGGAGAAAATACTGACCTTGATGGGCCCGCCGCTGATTATCTTGCTGCTGGACACCGTCTTGCCCGGATGGCAATAACCTTCCGGATGCCCCATGTTCGGGATGCCGCGATACTCCCCTGCCGGCCCGCCGCCCGGACGGTATCCGAGCCAATCGTTGCCATCTTTGTCCACGATGCTCGCAAAGCCAGCCCCCTGCTTGTGATAGTAGTAAGTGGCGTTCTGCGACTCGATCATGAAGCTCTCCTGGCCACGATGTTGAACGCCATCGGTCACGCGCACGAGCGGTGGCACCTGAACCGCCTCAGCAGAGCCGAGATAAAGGTGAAATGTCCGGGTCGAATCAGCGGCTGTCTGCCCATCAGCCATGAAAGTCAGTGTGCCTTTCGCGTTGGCCTGTCCATTGAAATCCGGCACCTTGTCGAATTGAAACCGGACTGAAGCTTCGATGATCCTGCCCGCCGCGTCGACTTCCGCGAGCCTCATGGATTTCTTGTTGAAAGTCACTTCGTCTCCACTTCGTACAAGCAACTGTGTGAAATTCATCTCTACTTCAACGGGCTTATCCAGTCGTTCACGCCCTGCCGCGTTTATCGTGATGGGAACGCGCAGCGCCCTTGCTGCGGATTTGTTTTCCCACATCTCTATGGGCTGATAATCGCCGCTCCAGTTGGCGCCCATAATGTCCAGGTCACCGTCGTTTCCGATGTCCGCAACGCGGATATAGTGTGATCCCTTGGTGGATATCACCTGTTTTGTCCAGGATGAGCCATTTGCACGATTCAGGTAGACCGTCACCTCGTCGGGATCGGCCCCCTGGTGCATTTCTGATGATACCACGTCGGTGGCACCGTCACCGTTTATATCCGCTGTGACCAACCCATGGATAACACATTCGACAGGTTCGGCGATGACGTGTTCGGGCCAATTCTCCTTCTTCGGATCAGCCGGCGCCTCGAACCACGACATCTTGTAGGTCTGCCCCTTTAACTCAGACGGTGACAACACGACGTCGGGTCGGGAGTCACCGTTTATGTCGGCCACCTGCACAGTCGCGCTCGGATGCCACTGGCCAAACCTGTGAGGGCTCCACGGGCCATTGACTATATCCCGCTCGTTCTCGAACCAGATGCCGCCAATGACAATGTCGGAATCGCCGTCCTTGTCGATATCAGCGAGAGCGATGCTCTCGCCGTGAGGACAGTTGATGACCTTTTGGGTCCACTTGCCGCCCTGCTCCTGCCGCCACAGGTGTATCTTATCGCCAGCGTTATGCCCGAAATCGGACTGGTCCCGGGTAACAATGTCCAGGTCTCCATCACCGTCCAGATCACCAAGCTCTATGTCATGCGTGGGATGATTGGCGACCTTGTGCGTTTTCCAGGCCCTGCCGGCCGGGTCGCCCTGAGGTCTGGGATTTTCATACCAAAACAGGCCTCCCATCACAACGTCAAGGTCGCCGTCGCCGTCCACGTCGCCGAGTTCTCCGTCGACGGTTTTGTATCCGCCTTCGGTGATCAGACCTTTCGACCAGTTCGGGTACGCATACCACACAAGTGGGCCTCGACGACCGCCTACGACGATATCGGTGAAGCCGTCGCCGTCAATGTCTCCCAGGATTTTCGCCCAGGGGTCCTTCGGACCGTCACGATCCACGATGACGTGATCTAAGGGCACATCCGCCAAAACACGAGACGACAAGCTCAGGAGTAACATCAATACGATTCCCACACACATCCTATCTAGTAGAGTTGAATTCATGTTGCCTGCCTTTCTGCCGTCAGGTAAATGACGGTAATTGTTCTTTCGCGCTGCGCCCAAGAATTGTCGCCGGACCTGCGTTCCCTGTCAAGTGTTGTTCCCGGCCGGGATGAATGTGAAAGGATTGACTTTGGCCGGATTTCAGCGTATAATGTTTTTCTCCAATACTGTGACAACACTGTTATTGGAAAGGCCTGTGGGGCGAACCCTGAACGAATTAATGAGGTTTCTGCTGAGGTTCATTATGTCTGCTCGAAATCGCAACCAATGCTCTCGCCGTGAATTTCTGAAGAACTCAGGCATATTGGCTGTCGCCGCAATCGCTGCTGAACAGGCGACGACAGCTTCTGCCGCCGCGACCAGAGCGAAATTGCCACAGATAAAATTCGGTAAATATTCGCTGTCCCGGCTGATCTGCGGCACGAACCCGTTCAACGGAGGCTCGCATCTGTCGGTGTTCGTCAACCACGCGATGAAAGAATATTACACCGAGGAGCAGATACTCAAGACCCTCGGCCGCTGCCAACAAGTCGGCATCAATTGCTGGCAAGCCGGCGGCGGCAACTATAAACTGTATCAACGGCTGATCGAACAAGGCGGCGAGATGCACTATCTGTCTCTTGGCAAAGACCCGGGGGAAATCGCAGAACTCGCCAAAGCGGGCACGATAGGGATCGCACATCACGGCGAACACACCGACCGCATGTTCAAAGCAGGCCGGCTCGATGAGATCAACGATTACCTAAAGCGAGTTCGCGATGCCGGTTTGATGGTAGGCGTCTCCACTCACATGCCCGCGGTGATAGAGCAAGTCGAATCCAAGGGCTGGGACGTTGATTTCTATATGGGCTGTGTCTACGAACGTCACAGAAGCACCGCCGAGTTGGAGAAGCTGCTGGGACAAGCGCCCATCCCGGTGGGCGAGGTGTATCTGCCCAACGATCCGCCCCGGATGTTCAAAGTGATGCGCCAGACCAAACGACCCTGCCTGGCCTTCAAGATATTAGCCGCTGGCCGGCTTTCCGAGCGCAAGGAATGGGTCGAAAAGGCCTTCCGCGAAACGTTCCAACCCATCAAGCCCAATGACGCCGTCATAGTGGGCATCTATGACCGCTACAGCGACCAGCCGGCAGAAAACGCCGGGTACACGCGCCGTTTCTGCTCGGTGTAGTACTTTGAGAGATTCAGCCAATGAAGAGAGAACTGCGGCTTGATGAAGCGCAGTGGTCAGATTGTGGAGAAAGGGCTGCAAGTAACTGGCCCGAATTTCTCACAGCCCTCCGGCTGCAATCGCATATCTCATGCCATCTCTCGGACTTGTCTTGATCGCCGACTTCAACGTATTTCAATACGCCTTCACCCGGCTCACTGCAACAAGTCCAGGATCTGTCACAATCTATGCGATTTCGGTACGAAGTTTGTGAGAAACCCGGGCTAGAGAATCCAGACTCAAAAAAGGCAAACCCCCAAAAGACGGACGCAGTCTTCTGAGGGTTCAATTGTGAGACTTCTAACACGTGGGGTTAGCGGCGAGCGTAGAGAGCCGGCTGGACCTTAATGTTTACTTGTTAGGCTTATTCTGATCAGATGATCTTTGTCTGCGGTTAAGCATTGCTCTTATTCCGTCCAGCGGGAGGGCAGCGCTTGCAAGATAGTGTGGTAGGTTCCGCTTTTCGCCAATGATCCACTCGCAGGCACCGTGCTTCTTGAAATGGCTTACCATATCGAGGATGGTCCGATCGGCCAGCCTGGGATCGGAAAGATCCAGAGTATACACAAACCATCCGACCGGGGTAGCCCAATATGCGCCATTTTGGTATTGGTCGCGCCCGCGCGCCTGCTCCCAGTAGACTCCGCCCGGCAGATGTCGGATCTGGCCATACTGCACGATCTGACCGTAGTGTGTCTGGAAGTAACGCGCTATAGTCTGTGATTGGGCCGCGTCCGCAACACCGAGGAAGACCGCAAATGCCGAACCCCATATGTCGTGCTCCCGGCATTTGACAGTGGCGGCTCGAAACAGGCCCACATCTGTATCCCAAAAGGTTCTTCGAACACCTTCGGCGACACGAGTCGCCTCTTTCTTCCACTTGTCGGATTCGCTCTCTCGCCGTCCGGCGAGTAACAGATCTGATAGCTGACGGCAGGCCTGGACATAGAGCAGTGAGCAGAACAACACGTCGCCCTGTTTGCGAACGGTATCAGTGAAACCGTATGGGCAGCGATCCCAATCCTGTGCAGGATAAATGTGGACCAGTCCCGTTTCGGGATTACGAGGAACTGCACCCATTGTCTTGACGAGGGGGTCGAGAATCTCCCCAAGAAGTTTCGTGTTCTTTGTCTTTCGATACGTATGCCAAGCGACACCCACTGTGAATTGGCTGCCATCGGCAACTGGATTCTTGCGCAGACTACCATCGCGGCCATAATGATTCTATTCGTCCTGCCACTCATTATGGCGTTCCTATTTGTCATCAAGCCCAAAGTCATGATGAGGGGCTTGGTGGAGCATCAGCGGAACCAAGTCCCTCTCCATCAATTTGTTCGGCATTCCCGTCTTTGTTATCAAGCAACAGCCGCTCTATTCTCAATGCTATCTGGGCAGCGGACAGACTGGTCACATCACCAAACCGACTTACAGACAGTTCATTTGAGATGCACTCGATCTTCGCATCAATCAGGTCCATCTTTTCTCTGAGCCCATCAATGTCACCGGTCTCCCAGTACATCCCTTCATCAGACACCTCCAGGTCATATATGTATCGCTTCTTCAAGTATTTGAGTAATCCGATGATCCATACATGGATTTCAGGGGAGAGGAACTGTGTCTTGACCGACACCCACGCATGTTCCGGTTTCAACGTCCCCTCCAGAATCAGCACCATATTCATCGGCGATCGAAGAGCACCCTCCCGGTCGAAAAAGAGACTGAGGGACTCACCCTCCGGTCTAGGCGTAATCTGGACGCCCTTCAGTCCCAGATGACCATCGATCCGTGCGCCATTTCGGCTGCCCACCAACCGCGCATTGGCTGGCTCCCCCCAATCATCTTCCAATCTTGTCGACTGCCACCCCATTGTGTCCGCAATGTCGGCCAGTTCATCGGACAAGACAGGAAACTGAGTGGCATCATTCAGTAGTCCACGGTAATGTATAGAAACGCCCACAGACAGTTGCTCCTAGTGTTGGTGCCCAACGATGAATTGAGGGGCCGAGGTACGAGGTCCCTCTCAAATGATTTGTTAGACGGGATCTTATTCATAAGGAATGTACTCATCTATACAAGTCCCGTCTTCTAACTTTCCACGAATCCTCACACCAACAGGCGGCGGCCCCCAGTCATCCGTGAACAGTGCATGAACCAACTCTTTGCCTACATGACCGTCACGACGCAATGCGGAGAGCTTCGCGATGATTGAATCTGGTTCATTGAATTCCTGTAGGCCACCATCAACCGTTGAAATAGACACCTTGAGCATGTTGCCACTCCCACTGATATTGCTGCTCGTCTAACGCCGCCAGCAGGGGCCGAAAAACCAAAGCGAAGCGCCGGTTTTTTGCTCCCTCTGGCTGGCTTTGTTATGCAGTGATCTTTCTTTAGCTTATTTGGTAATTTCTCTCTAGCAAATAGAAAACTTTGAATGAACTCTAATTTTTGCATCCATTCTTACCACAAGTAATTCTTTCTGATGTTGCTACCCAATGTTCTGGGTTCTTTCGGGTATCAAAGCCACATCCCGTTTGGCTGCCTTTAGTGCCTTTATGAACTTCTCCTGTAGGTTTATGTTTTACCGCCATATTCAACTCCTTTTAAGTTAGGGTTATAGTGGATAGAAATATGCATAACGATGAATTGAGGGGCCGAGGTACGAGGTCCCTTGAATTCAGATGTTGGCATTTGTCTATTTAGCTATTCTTCGTCAGGAGGGTACTCAGCGAACTTTGGAATATCGTCAAAATCTTTGAACCAGGAAGCTCTGGCATCCCAGAAAATGCTGCACTCTGGTAAGATGTGTGGATCATCGTCCAGAGAACCTGCAGGCACAACCACGTAGTCCCCACGCCTTGAACGGTGAGGGACTGGTGAGCCGCATTTGGTGCAAAAGCACCTGGCAAAACTATGGGCGTCTGGCAGATTGAACTGCAATGCCACATCCTCACCCTTGACCCATCTGAAATGGTCTGGCGCCACAAATAGGTTTGATGCATGAGCACTGCCAGTATGCTTACGGCAACGGGGGCAATGGCAATATCGGAAGGATTTGAAGGGTGGAGTGATTTCATAACTCACTTCACCACAAAGACAACTACCTTTGACAACTTTTGATTCCATATATATAGCTCTCTCCGCGTACTGCCAACGTTGCGGCTGATGAGACGCGTGCGTAGCACGCGGTCTCTATCAAGCCGCTGGTTAGCTGTCTATTTGGATTTCGGTACTGGTCCGGTAGACTCAGATGCTGAATCTTTATCTGATGCACCTTTTGGACCGCGTCTAATCGCTTCAGCCCTTGCTTGTATCATAGGATCTCCAGTAATTGATTCGAACTTGATGATTACGTCACCTTGGTAAACGTGTTGCTCCATAGAGCTAATCTGTGATTTTAGCTGTTTGATTTGTGTAGCGGCTTGACTTTTCTTTACATCAGCCCCAAAGGTCATCGATGCGAGTGATTTTATCAATGCATTGGCATCAGCTGCAATTTTAGCAGATTGAGAGCGAGACGACTGCGATTTAGAGGCACGAGCAGATTTGCCTGACTTGCTTGTACTTGAGCTTTCTGCCGCTGTTATTCGTATAGTGACTTCTGGCCCATTAACATCACTTCCCTGAGCAGTAAGCTTTGTGAGAATATCATGTACATTTTCTTGTGCTTTCAATGCGATATTAGCGCGTAATGTTGCATCAAGCCGTTCAGAAAGTTCGTTGATCTGAATCTGTTGCTTGAGTATGACGGTAATCAAGCCAGTTACAACCTGCGTCAATTCACCTGTATCACGAAGAACTTGAGGTAGACTCCGGAGCATGGTAACGAAATCGGTAGCGGCCTCTTCCCCAGCTACTACAAACTGATAGTTGTCTATGCCGTCAGCATCACGAAGAACAGGGTCTTCGTAGTAGAACAGAACTTCGTCAGACTCATCGCGTTGATCGATAGCTCGTTTGAGTTCGTCTTCACTCATCGCTGATCATACCTCTTCTTAGGTTCATGTTACTGTGTTTTTCAAGCTAACGCCTCGCATCAGCGGCGCGGCTTCGCCGCGTCCGACTGCATGCGTTTGTTGTGTGCCGGGCATGCCCGGCGACTTAGGAGTGATAGTATGAATTATAATGACACATATTTCAAACTAAAGTCTCGAGCCAGCCCCAACGGAGGCGAAGGCTAGCCGAAGGCAAGGGGAAACGGTAACGCCAACCCGAAAGAAGCCTAAGGCAAAGATGCGGGCTGACGAACAGCAAGCGGATCAGGCTCAGATACGATGGGACGAGCTGGCAACACACAGCGAAGTCCTCTATCCGTTGTTGTGCGTATCCGGGTATATCCGACAGTCCTGCATCGAAAGTCGCCGGGATTACCCCGGGAGGTCCGTTGCGTGTTCCATCTGGGACTGAGCGAACCGCAAGGTGAGCCCATCGCGTAACGGAAGTCAGCAGAGGGCATATTAAGTCATGTGCAGTGCTCAGGTATGGCAGAGATATTGTGGCACCGCCGCGAAAGCAGGCGGACAACCGAGAACACAAACATCTGCCTGGAGCCAGGTAACGACATGGCCCAAGGCCCGAACGGTCCCCAGGCCGAATGGCCGGGTAAATGAAAATGGTCAGTAGGAGTTTTCGTCTTATGGACATAACGCAGCAGTCGAAACAGCTTATGCTGAACTTCAAAGGGACTCTAGTTGTACCACTCTCTCTGAGTTCTGAAATGTCGATAGCGGCTGAGTTCTCCCAACGCCTGACAGATCAACAACAGCTCCTGGAGATGATCCTGGAGCGAGCAAACCTGTGGGCGGCACTGAAACGTGTTCGCCAAAACAAAGGTGCCCCCGGTGTTGACGGTATGACCGTCACGCAAGCCGGAAAGTATCTCAAACGACATTGGCTTAAAATTCGGGCGGCTATCCTGGATGGAACCTATCAGCCTCTACCTGTTCGTCAGAAGGAAATCCCTAAACCTGACGGTGGTGTACGGGTGTTGGGCATCCCAGCCGTGATAGACCGTGTGATCCAGCAGGCAATCTCGCAAGTGCTTGGGTACATCTGGGAACCGGTGTTCTCAGTTTCCAGTTTCGGGTTTC
>JADHXR010000239.1 GCA_016782865.1 Phycisphaerae bacterium | reverse complement strand
AACTTCCGTCTGGCGTGCGAATTGGCGCTCAACGGCAAGCTCGGCAAGCTGCACACGATAAACGTATGGTCGCCCGGCAGCAGCCAGGGCGGGGACCCGAAGCCGGCGCCCGTGCCGGAATGGCTCGACTACAATATGTGGCTTGGCCCTGCCCCTTATAAACCCTACACCAAGAACCGCGCTTCCAACAGTCTTTGGTGGTTCATCTCCGATTACGCGCTTGGGTTTATCGCCGGCTGGGGGATTCACCCGGTCGATATCGCCTTGTGGGGCGGCGGCGACAGGGTTACCGGGCCGATCACCATCGAGGGCAAGGGCAAATGGCCGACCCAGGGCGTCTGCGATACGGCTATGAACTGGGATGTGAGCCTCAAGTACGCCGGCGGCGTGACGATGAACTTCACCGGCTGGCCCACCCGCGAGGAGTGGAAGCAGCGCTACACCAATATTACAAGCCACGGAACCGCATTCGAGGGGACCGATGGCTGGGTCCATGTCCACCGAGGCGGCATCTATGCAAGCTCGCCTGAGATACTGAAATCCGAGTTCGGGCCGAACGATAAACGCCTCGTCGAGAGCCATAACCATGTGCGAAACCTGCTGGACTGCGTAAAGACCAGGTCCAAGGCGATCGCTAATATCGACGAGGCCGTGCAGGGGGATATCATCTGCCATATAAGCGACATCGCCATACGGCTCGAGCAAAAGGTCGTATGGGATATGAAGAAAGAACGCTTCGTCAATAACGATGCAGCCAACCGCAGACTCTCGCGAGTAATGCGGGCGCCGTGGAAGCTGTAGAAGTTACTCGAACAGATTTTTTCCGTTGTCATGCTGAGCCGAAAGGCGAAGCATCTGGCCGGATTTTGGAGGGAGACCCAGATTCTTCGCCCGCCTCTGGCGGACTCAGAATGACATCGGAATCTATGCTGCCGGCAATAGGGCAGCCGCAGCTATTTAAGTTCATAGTATAGGAATTTGCTATTTAGGCAAAATGGGCAATATGGAGAATCTGTCATTCCTGCGAAAGCAGGAATCCAGTCTTTTGTCCTTAGATCCCCGCTTTCGCGGAGATGACAGGATGAAGCTATTGTAAAAGTCCCGGGCGAAGCCCGGTTAATTTAACATCAACAAAATCAAGGAGAAGAAGATGATCAAAAAAATGCTTTTCGCGATGTTGGTTGCCGGCCTAACTTGTTCGTGCGGTGCTTCGGCCGAGGACGGTTGGATAGAGCTTTTCAAAGGCTCGCTCGACGGCTGGCAACGGACTGAGAACATAGGTACGTGGACTGTGAAGGATGGGCTGCTCGTCACAGACGGCCCGCGCTCGCATTTGTTCTACGTCGGGCCGGTCGAGAGCGCCGATTTCAGGAACTTCGAGTTCAAGGCCGAGATTAAGACCGAAAAGGGATCGAATTCGGGAATATACTTCCACACCAAGTTGCAGGATAGAAACTGGCCCGCCAAGGGCTTCGAGGTCCAGGTCAATAACACTCACAAAGACCGCAAGAAGACCGGCGGCCTTTACGCCGTAAGTGACGTCCTTGACAAATCGCCCGCCAATGACGGCGAGTGGTTCACCGAGCATATCATCGTTCAGGGCAATGATATCACGATCAAGGTCAACGGCAAGACAACGGTCGAATGGACCGAGCCGCCCAACTACAGACACCCGCAGTTCCCCGGCAGGAAGCTCTCCAGCGGCACGTTCGCCCTCCAAGGCCACGACCCAAAGAGCGTGGTCTATTACAGGAGCATAAAGGTCAAGCCGCTGCCGCCGCGATTGACTGGCACGCTCAAGGTCGCCGTGCTCACGGGCGGGCACGGATTCGAGCGAAAACCCTTCACGGAGATGCTCAAGTCGTTCAAGGGGATGAAATGCACCGAGATCGATCTCAAGGACCACAGTGAGATATTCGAGGACATCAGCAATTGGGATTATGATGTGATCGTAATGTACAATATGACGCAGAACATCTCGCAGAAGCGTCAGGAGAATTTCAAGAAGCTGCTCGGCCGCGGGATCGGCTATGTCTGTCTGCATCACAATATGGGCGCGTTCCAGAACTGGCCCGAGTTCAAGAAGATAGCCGGCGGCAAATACTATGTCAAGCCCACCAAAGAAGACGGCAAGGAGATTCGGGGCAGTACGTATAAGCACGACATCGATATGGAGATCAAGGTAGCCGACAAGTCGCACCCGATCACTCGCGGCCTGAAGGATTTCAAAATACACGATGAGGGCTACAAATACTGCGGCTTCGAGAAGGACAATCGCGTCCTGCTGACCGTTGACCATCCCGAAAGCGACAGAAGCGTCTGCTGGGTCCGGAAGTACGGCAAGAGCAGGGTGTGCGGCTTGCAGTTAGGGCACGACGGCAAGGCATACGCGAATCCGAACTACCGCAAGGTCCTCTCGCGAGCGATTCTGTGGACCGCAGGCAGATTGAAGTAAGTTGATAGTAGCCAGTTGTAGCTGTCATTGCGGGCACCGCACCGGATTCTCAGCAGGCATAAAAAGAAGATGAAGCTCAAGAATCGTCATTGCGAAGGAGCCGTAGGCGACTGTGGCAATCTCCTACCCCTCGCAGTAAAAGAACCGTCCATTTTCTTAGTAGAAGTGAAACGATGAAGCAATCTCCGGCGTTCGAGTGGTTTGAGATTGCCGCGTCGGCCTTCGGCCTTGTCGCAATGACGACTTTTCGGAGGCGTAGTCTATGAGAACTAAATCGTTAGCTGCGTTTGTTTTGGCGGGGATGGCTGTTCTGCCGCTATGCTTTGGCGTCGCCAGGGGCGCCGAGCCTCTTCGTGTGCTTATCTTGAGCGGGCGCAACAATCACGACTGGCGAAAGACAACGCCGGTGCTGCAGGAGATGTATAACGAGAGCCGCCGATTCGTTGTGGACGTTACCAAGGACCCTACGACATGCACGGCCGATGTTCTTGCCAAATACGATGTGGTGGTGAGCAACTGGTGCGCGTGGCCCGAGGTCAACGGCAGGCAATGGGGCCCGGAGGTTGAGAAGGCATTTGTCGATTTCGTCCGCAGCGGCAAGGGCTTTGCCTTGTTTCACGCGGCCAGCGCGACATTCCACAATTGGCCCGAGTATCAGCAAATGGTCGGCGCGACGTGGAAACTGGGCACTACCGGCCACGGGCCTATGCACACTTTCAAAGTGACGGTTAAGGACAAGACCCATCCGATAACCGCCGGGATGCCGGATTTTGACTTGCGCGATGAGCTATGGCATAGAATGGGCGTCCAGCCGAATATCCACGTTCTCTGCGAGGCGTTTTCGTCGAAGGAAAAGGGCGGCTCCGGGCTTCTCGAACCGGTGGCTATCTGCACGCAGTTCGGCAAGGGCAGATGCTTCTACAACGAGCTGGGCCACGATGCGACAGTCATGCAAAATGATATGTGGAAGGCGCTGATGCTGCGAGGCACGGAGTGGGCCGCTACGGGCAAGGTCACTATTCCCGTGCCTTCCGAGGCCGCGCAGACGGGGTATCAATGGCGACAGAGCGACGAGTCGCTGGCGCTGGTCAAGGACGGCAAAACAGTCTGGCAGCTCAACTTCGATAGGAAGCTGGGCAAGCCCTACTTCCATCCGCTGGCCCTGGTCGACGGCACTGAGCTTACCTGGAACAGCCCGCCGGACCATACGTGGCACCACGGGCTGTGGTTCTCCTGGAAACACATCAACGGCTTGAACTATTGGGAGGAAGACCGCACCACCGGCCTTTCGCAGGGACGAAACGAGCTGGTGGATATAAAAGTTACAACAAATGACAACTACTCAGCTTTTATCGAGATGGCCATCAGCTACCATCCGCCGGGCAAGTCTGCCTTGCTTTCCGAGAAGCGCGCCCTCGAAGTGAGCGCACCCGACGAACAGGGCCGATACTATATTGATTGGGGCAGCACGTTCACCGCGGGCGATCAGGACGTCGTCTTCGACCGCACGGCGATACCGGGCGAGCCCGAGGGCAAGGACTGGGGCGGCTACGCGGGGCTGTCGGTCCGGATCGCTAAAGACATTTCTAACTGGCAGGTGATCGATAGCGAAGGCAGGGAGGGCAAAGAGGCACACGGCAAAAACGGTCGCTGGATGGATTTCAGCGGCCGGACCCCCGACGGAAAAGCAGCGGGCATTGCCGTCTTCGACCATCCGATGAATTTGCGGCATCCGTCGCCGTGGTACGTCAGTGTAGATGCAGAGACGCCGTTCGGATATTTCAGCCCGGCTATTCTCTTCAACAAACCGTACACATTGCCGGCCGGAGCGCGCCGTGCACTTGCCTATCGTATCCTGATTCATCCCGGCAGGATAAACAAGGACCTGCTAAAAAAAGAATGGAAGACATTCGAGCAAGCGATTGCTTATAAGCCAATTCAAACAAAGCCGATAGTGCCGGCGCCGCCCAAGGCGCAGGGTAAATTCATGCCCGCCCTGGATCGTGTCCGCGGCATCCTGAACGAGTTCAAAGCGAGACGGCTGCCCGGCAGGAAGAAGCTCGAGTTCTGTGGACTCGATCTAAGTAGTGCGCCAAAGACCAACAGCCTCGCTGAATTGTCCGACCTGTCCGAGCCTGATCCGGCGGATCCGAACAAGCATCGTCTCCGCAGAGAAGTTGTCGTCGCGCGTCATCCGGAGCATTGGGGCGACGGCGTAATCTACTATACCCCCGCCAAAAACCTGTACTACATAACACTCGAGCCCGGCCATTCGGGCAAGAACCCCATCTATGGGCCATTCGACGGCGAGCCCTGGAAGCGCCTCAAGATGTTCGAGCCCAAGCCGACGAAGAGCAAACATCGCTTCGCCATTTATCTCGTCGCCGATCCCATCGACATCGGCAAGGGCGACGAAATTACCATCGAGCAACTCCACCTCGCCCCCGACCCGGTAATCACCGAGCAGGACCTGGTCGGATACGACTGGAGCGGGCATGTTCTAAAGCTCGCTTCCGGCATTAAAGATCGTATTCCCCACCCAAGTGTCTGGGGCATACCGTTCGTCGTCGTCGCCGACGGCACGCGATGTTATCTCGGCGCATTTTGCTCGTTCGGCTCGTCTCATCTCCCGAAGGTCCCAATCGCATACGCCAGGGCGATATCCGCTCAACTCAATTCGAAAGACTCCCTCCGGATAAAACCGCCGCCAACCACCGGCGCCACAGACCCCCGAGGCGACCGGCGGATTCGCAAGGTGCTCGAAGAACTCAACTTCGTACAGCCGAAGAAAACGCCGGCACGGCCGAGACCTGCAGTTAAGTCGCTCGATGGGCAATTGCGGCGATCCACCGATTTTTCGCACTGGACGCGCCATACGACTTTCGGCCAGGCGATAGACGACGTGAAGAACTCCGTTGATCCGCCTTTGCGGCTCATTGTTCTCTGGCGGGACCTGTACGAAAACGCAGCGATAGACCAGCAGACCGAGATAGCCATGGACGGCATAT
>JADHXR010000130.1 GCA_016782865.1 Phycisphaerae bacterium | reverse complement strand
CAGGGCCGGCGCACATTAAACTCCTTTTCCTGTAAGGACTTGAAGTAAGAAGTCATTATTCCAGCCTGCGATTTGAGCCTTTCCCTTAATGCTATGCTTCGATGGATGTCTCTTGAGAAGGCTGATAGCAAAACGACGGAGCCACGCCAGGTTGTTGCTTAAGCGGCGATTACGAACTCGGCTGTCATCCTCGCGAAACGTTACATCCAATTGCCAATGCAATGTATTCTCGATACTCCAGTGCCCGCGTACAGCATTGGCAAAACGACGCCCACTGAGATAGTGACTGACGATGTAGTAACGTACATCCTCCGTCGTGATGCCATTTTTCTCGCTGACCCGAATTGCCATCCCGATTGCTTTGAGGCCAGGCCATTGAGAAAAAACCGATGCGTCATTTGGTATCTTGGACAAGTAATAGTAACGATCTTCAATGCGACCGTGACCTTTCTCGTGTGTTTCACAGCGGTGACAAGCACCGCCTACCCAATCATCATCTTTCCAATGAGACTCGAAGAAGGACTCGATAGCATTGGACAGCTTCGGCTGGTTTTGCTTAACCGCCAATACATAGTCCCCGCCGCCATCGACAATCTTCTGAGCAATGTCCTTCTGGCAGCCCATCGCATCGATGGTCGCAATCGCGCCCTGAATGTTGATTTGGTCAAGCAATTCGGGAATCGCGGTGATTTCGTTGGATTTTTCTTCCGTCGCCACTTGTCCGAGAGATACGCCTTGATCGGCTGCCCAAGCACTGACCAAATGCAAAGGACCAAGACCGGACGCGCGATCATGAGAACGCCGCAATGTCTTTCCATCAATGGCAATGTGACCTGCCGGCAAGTCTTTATCTGAGGCGGAATCAGACGTGCTCATCAGGCACGAAAAAACCCATTTTTCAAAACACTTCTGAAAAGCTTCTGGCTTTAGCGCCAAAAGAATACGACGAATACAATCGTGAGATGGAATGCCATTGGGCAATTCCAAAACCTGTTTGAGCCAATCCTGTTTGGCTCTTGCCCAGCGTTCAATGGCGGTGGGACCTTCGCATCCCACAATTACCCCGCACACTGAAATGACGATTACCTCTACCAGTAGATGCCGCTGATTTTTTGTATGCCGAGGATCAGGTAGAGACCGAAAATGATCAATGATGGATTCCACACTTGCTTGCTTGATACGAACCATACTTACCTCCCTGTCACTATTGGCTATGAAATCTCAGTTTCAACAGGAAAGTTATATGGCAAGAAATCTTACCGCACTATCCTATTTTGCCTAGCATTGCGCGCCGGCCCTGAGTGCTTTCCCCTGCCTGGTTTGTCAATCAACGCAAGTGACATTGCCGGGTTAGTCTCAAAACAACTGGTGGCAAGTACCCTCAACTTAGGTGTAATCCGGGGCATCGCGGGCAGAACCTCCTCTACTGCCCGCTCGGCTCGGATCTCGCTTGTTTCCTCGTGGAGATCCAGATACTTTGCAAAGGCCGCGGCCTGCCGCAAAAGCGGCGAGACCTGGCTGGCGTCACTGCCTGAGTCTGTCCGTATGCCTCGATCTATCATATAAGGTGAGAGCAAGATATCCTCAACGCCGCTATGGACGGGAACACCGAAAAACGCGACAAAAGCGAATAGAACACCCGCCAGAGTGACCGCTGCTACGCCGGCTATGTACAATACCGCCCTCACATTGGCTTGCAATAGTGACATCACAATTAACGCTTTTGTCGTTCCTTTTAACATGGTACTTCTTCCTTGCATGGCAATGAGACTCTCTTGCTTGGCCAAGTCTACTCTTGTACGAAAACACATGCGCTCGGATCGTCAAGATTGCACTGCAACCAAGATTCCATGAAGATGTCCAGATCCAATGCGTCAACTTTGCAGTCTCTGTTGAAATCCATGACTGGTTGCTCAACGCATGAAGGGCCGGACTTTTCTGACATGCTTGCCTCATCAGTGCCGCCATAAGCGCCCTGGTTGATCCTGTCTCCATGAGGGTATAGCTCACCAAGAACTTGATCCCCGGTATCACCCGCATCTATACTGGGGCTGTCAATCGGATCCGTCATCCACATCTGCGTTCTCGGGTCCCACCTGCCCTTGGTGGATCGCAGGTGATAGTCGCCTTCATGCCATGTCCCTGGTGAATCCCAGTAACCCGGCATGGCAAACCACGGTTTATCATGAATGTCATGTGGGCCTGCGCTCACGGCATAGTATGGGCCCGATCTATTTCCCCAGATGTTGTTATACGATAGGGTGATTTCCCCTACCACACCCCAAGCCTGATTCTGTGCAATGATACTGTTCTTCACATCCGCCCGGCCCCAGTAGTATGTCGTTATACCTGAGCCTCCATTACCTGCAATTGTGCAGTTTGTCACAAACCACGTGGCCTCAACACAGTGCGCGCCGTGCCCTCCATTACCGGAGATAATGCAGTTTTCCAGGTTGCCCCGAGCGTGGTTTTCATTGTATGCACCACGACCTCCGTTTTGTCGTATGATGCAATTCTTCGCCCGTCCCCAGAGATCATTTATCCCGTCACCGCCGTTATTCGCTATCAGGCTTGTATCAATCTGACCTGCACAACTGAATATACCTATCTCGGAGTTGTTCTCGATAGTACAAGCACTGATTACTGGCCTTGCATAAGGGCCTCTCACGCCATTGGTGTTAGAGTGAATGACACATCTGGTAATCTGCGGTTGAGTGTCGTTACCTGTGCAGTAAATGCCATTTTCCCCGTTTTGCACGGTGAAGCCATCGAGGATTGACATTGAAGTTTCGGCATTATTAAACGTGACGACATTGCCGTTTCCGCCACCATCAAGGATAGTATTGGTGACAATATTGGGATCATTAGGGTCATTACTCTTGACAGTAATGGCCTTGCCGAAGAAATTGATGTGTTCACTATACAGGCCGGGATTGACCTCTACGGTGTCAAAGTCCCATGCGGCAGTGATAGCCTCTTGAATGGCGATAAAGTCACCTGCGCCATGCTGATCAACAACGATTGTTGCCGCATTTAGTGGTAGCGACAGAACAAACAATACCACCGTTCTTGTGCCAATACGCTTCATGGTCTTATCCTCCAATTAATGATTTACAATTTTCTCATCAATATCACAAACTCAACAGTGTCATCTCTTGAAACAACTTCAAAACCCAATTCGTTTCACGGCATTTGCCGTTCTCAATGATAAGTTCGCAGACAAATGAGATTCCATGCGCCCGAATCTTGAAAAAAGACAGAAAAACTGACAATGAATTGTCTTCGCATACTATCAGGCGGGGTTAAGCCGCCGTGGCGAGATATCCGAGATTTAGACGCATGTTCGAATCATCGACCACCGGCAGAGCCGGTGGTATGAGGAAGGCCCCTAAAAGGGGCCATTGCTTGGCGCGAAGTTCGTCCTGTTCTTGGCCTTTTGGTGTTGCTCCTGATCTTGGATATATCGACGTATGACCGATTCATCTAAACCAACCCTGCTGATGAAACATCACAACACGGTACTCACACTCCCATTTGAGCCGGGCTTGACTCTGCCATTCTTTCATGATGGTTCTCCTTGCCCTTCGGGGCCTGCCTCATCGCAGAACCATTCTCTAAAAAAAAACGCAGGAAACGGCAGAGCCTTTTGAATTCTCACCGGCAGAGCCGGTGGATTACGGTAGATTTAGATAGTGGGGGGCACGTGTTGTGCAGTGCCAGAATGCTTCCAAAAGTCGCCTCTTTCACGGGCTCAAAAAGATCGATAGGACACGGGTTGAGTAGACCGAGCGAATTTCACCCTCGCCCCCTCCCGCGGAAACCGGACGTGATCGATCCTTCGGTGACACCTTCAAGAATCCGTCGGTACAAATGAGTATCTTGATACTGGATCAATGAAGCCTTTGAGAATTTTCGGCAGTTCAGGCGCGTGATTCGGGAAGAAACTGCGAACTCAGTGGCGAAGACAAAAACAATCTAAAACAACGGTTAGGTAGTACTCCACTGCCAACTGTCACCAGCACCGCCAAATGACGCGACAATCTGGTTTCTCACTGTCTGCGATAATCGCAATGCGGTCGTATCGAGTGAACTGGTGTTCTTGACCGAGCATGAGTGAGGCTGAATCTGCGATCTGTGACTATTGCGTTCCACTTGGGATCATGATATCATCCTTGAATTCTCTGTCGAAGTTGCCTGCCGTTGCCACTTTTCGTATTCTCTCAGGCAATCCTGTGCGCTGACAAATCGTTTCCAAACCAGGCGCCCTTTGAATCCATATTCTCGATCTTTTTCCACCTTGTTCACGACGTACTGGAAATCCCATGCAGGGCGAGGATACCTCGGAACCTTGAACTTGAAAAGGCTGAACCGGATTTGGTCATCTTGTGAAAACGTCTTATTGAACATGAGAATAAGGACCATGCCGTGTGCCGCACGTCCGTAGTAAAACGGCCTGGTAAAACGTGGATAATCATAGCTCCATGAGTTCAGCCTGAAATCCACATCCTTGTCGCATTCGAGAGGTGCAGCGTCGATATGACGGTATGTGCCCCCACGGTTCCAGTCTGGATGGCCTTTCGGAGCATCTGCGGCAATCCATTTCTCTTGCCCGCCCGCCCGCTCGATCCCCAGAAAATTCAGTGCTACGTCTTCGACATCATTCATGTAGTTGGCAAAAAAGAAGATGCCCCACCGGCGCCTTCCGAACAGGCTCGGATTGTGCGCTCTGCAGCGAAACTCCACATCAATGTAGTGAGGTGCCGTAACTCTGTAAGTCAATGTGCTTGAAACATCCCACGGGCTATCCTTTCGATCCCTCACCAACACAACAGAATCCTTGTCGGCCAACTGGAAAAGATCATACTTTCGGTGCCGGGGGGTGAACTTGTTCGACCTGCTCCTGTGACCTGAGATGATATGCTCAAAGTTCATCCCCGCCGAAGCGCCCTTCGCACCCGGATCATAAGCGTCAAAACCGCTTGCGCCCTTCGTGTTGAAGAGAGACTGAATTCCGCTGAGAATCTTTGGTGACGCGGAGTTGTCTCTGAAATGAACGGAGAGGTCTCCATTTGTGATCGTGACAGACGTCTTCTTCTCCCAGTCTGCCGAGCCATCGGGTGAACTTGTCGCAACAGTACCGCAAAGCAGAATCAGCACAAATGTGAAAATGTATACGTTCTTTGCAAACCAGTTCATGGTTATCTCCCCAGGCTGAAGTTCTTCATTTGACACCTTTGATCATTCGAAACGCAGGAGGTTGAAACCCGTATTCTCGTCAGGTTTTCTGCGAGCGTTCAACCCTTCGATTTCGATTATCGTGATTTCGAGAATCAGAAACGTCTTTGTTCCGTCGCGCGGGCAGCCAACCATCACTTGGTCAGCTTTGCCGATCGCGGTGTGCATGTGGAGCTTTGGCCCCTCGTCGTCGCAATAGATGGTTCCCACACCGAGCACTTCGCCCGGGCCGGTGAAATCCTTGTAGTCGCCGATGATCCTGGGCTTCTCCTGCGCCGGTCCGACAACAACGTTGGCTCGCCTGAAACCGCCTGTAATGAAGACCGCCGCCGATTTTATGTTCTCAGCGGCGGCAATTTCGTGTATGGATTCGTGAAGGTCTTCGCCTTCGAACAATCTCGCTGCTATTATTCTGCCCGCTTTGCCTACCGCGTATTCCATTTCGTGGCCCTGAGAGTAGATCGCTATTGATATCCTTAGTCCCGCCATCCCGGACGTACACCGGACATCAGGTTTTTTGCTCTTCAATTTCACATGACGAGGCTATAATATTATGTGAAAACAATCGAATTTGAAAGGAGTTTATGTGCGGTACGTATCACCGATAGTTATTTGTTTGTTTCTCACGGGATGTGGGGACAGATCCTACTATCTGGGCCAGACCTACATGCAGGAAGGCTGGCATGACCAGGCTATCTCGGAGTTCACCAGGGCCATCAAGGCGAGCCCCAAGTCCGCCAAGGCCTATTACAGCCGGGGCCGTGCCTACAGTGACAAGGGTCAATACGACCAGGCTATTGCCGATTTCAGCAAGGCTATCGAGATAGATCCGAAAGATGCTGCCGCCTACAACGAGCGTGCGGTTGCGTATGCCCTGACGAACGAACACAGCCGGGCCATATCCGACTTCACCAAAGCCATCGAGATAGACCCAAAGAACGCCGAAGTCTTCCATAGTCGCGGGACTGCTTATAACTACAGGGGCCAATATGACCTGGCCCTTTCAGATTTCAGCAAAGCTCTTGAGATAAGCCCGGCGGACGCCTTCGTCTACAACGACCGCGGTGTTGTATATGCCTTGAGGGGCCAGCACGACCGGGCCATCGCAGATTTCAGCAAGGCCATCGAGATAAACCCCAGAGATGCCTTGGCCTACAGCTTTCGCGGGACCACGTACAGGGACAAAGGCGACAACGACCGAGCCATCGCAGACTACACGAAGGCCATTGAGATAGACTGGAAGTTTGCCGAGGCCCATATCGGTCGTGCGACCGCCTACTACAACAAGGGCGAATATGACAAGGCATGGGAGAATGTCCGCAGAGCACAAAGTCTGGGACTTCAGGTTCCTCCGGAATTCCTCAAGGCCCTTCGTGAGGCCTCAGGAAAAGAGCAATAAATTGGGGATGGTCCATGACATCTCGGCCAAAGAGTAAATAGGCGATTCAGAGATTTCATACGCTTTCGAACTTCAAGGGCAAAGTGATGCGACGACGTGAATTCATTAAACTTCTCGGCGGGGCCGCCGGAGCAGCCTTGTGGAATTTCGAGGGTTTGGCGCAGGTGCGGGATGATCGGCCCAACATAGTGCTCATCATCGCCGACGACATGGCCTGGGACGACTGCGGGGCCTACGGCCATCGAAGGATACGAACTCCCAACATCGACAAACTTGCCGCCCAAGGCATGCGTTTCACCAATGCCTTCCTCACGGCCAGCTCTTGCAGCCCGAGCCGCGCCAGCATTATCACGGGTCGCTACCCGCACGGCACGGACGCCGAGCAGTTGCACTGGCCGCTCCCGGTCGAGCAGCGGACGTTCGTGGAGTTCTTGAAGAACGCCGGTTACTGGACCGCCTCCGCCGGCAAGTGGCACCTTGGCAATGCGGTCAGGAATCGTTTCGACGTGGTCCACGAAGCGGATGTCTCGGGTTTTCAGCTTCCGACGGGCCCAGATGGACCGGCGCCGGTCATGATCGCCCCCGAGAAAAGCGGCTGCGAGCGATGGCTCTCGACGCTCCGAGCCCGGCCCAAAGACAGGCCTTTCTTTCTCTGGCTTGCTGCGCTCGATCCGCACCGTGACTATGAGCAAGGGATAATCCCGGACCCGCATAGACCGCAAGACGTGGCGGTCCCTCCGTATCTTCCGGATGTCCCGGAGGTGCGAGAGGACCTTGCGCTTTATTACGATGAGATCGCCAGGCTTGATGACTACGTTGGCAAAGTCATGGATGAACTTGCTGAGCAAGGGGCCGAAGACAACACCTTTGTCCTTTTCTTCAGTGACAACGGCCGGCCTTTCCCGAGAGACAAGACGACGCTGTACGACGGTGGGATCAAAACACCCTGGATCGTGCGCTGGCCCCGCCGGGTCAGACCGAGGAGTCTCTGCAGGCAACTGGTTAGTTCGGTGGATATTGCGCCGACGGTCCTTGCGCTTGCAGGTCTAAGCACGCCGTCGTGTTTTCAGGGGCGCGACTTCTCGCCGCTTCTGAAAGAGCCCAAGAGTAAGATTCGCGACTACGTCTTCGCCGAAGATCACTGGCACGACTATGAGGATTTGGGACGGGCCGTGCGTTCGCTGCGTTACAAGTACATCCGCAACGACTATTCGGATCTGCCCGCCACGCCGGCGGCGGACGTGGGTCGAAGTCTCACCTTTACCACGATGCGCCGCTTGAGAGCCCGGGGCAAGCTCAACAAGAATCAAACGGCATGCTTTGCCAAACCGCGCCCGGCCGAAGAATTCTACGATACCGGCAACGATCCGTACGAGTTGCGGAACCTCATCCATGATCCTCGACACGCCGGTGCACTCGCCGAGCATCGCCTGGCATTGGACGATTGGTCCAAGCGCACGGCCTTTGAAATACCCGGGACACGAACGCCGGACGAATTCGACCGCGAGACCGGAAAGCCGCTGCCCAACCGGATCCGTCCGAGGCCGTCGAAGAAGGATTTCCAGAAGCTGCTGTCGGGAGATTCTTCTTAAGCAACAAGGTGGCAATAGTCATTCCGCTTGTCGGATTCGACGTGACGCCTACGAGCCCCACGATTCTCGCCGAAACGGTCACGAAGAAAAAGGCACATAGAATCACCAGGATACTCGCTATGGCATGCGCGCCTACGCGCCCAAGAACCGGAAACACTTGAGGAATCAGGGCCATCAGCAGAAACAGAACCAGCAGAGAGATGCCGACGACTTTCAACGACAAATCCTGATGTGTGCGAGGCTCAGCCGCGGAAGAATCCGAAATGCGCTCCTGCAGCAGCCTTCGCACGCCGATTCGGATGCTCTCAATGATCGTAGGAATGCTGCGAATCAACGTCGCGAGCCCTCCCGTTGCGACTGCTCCGGCCCCCGATGTAACGCACGTATCTCGTCCAGATCAAGGCCGGTGACATATCGGAGATAATGAGGCTCGTCTCCGGATACAGAGGCTCGATACGTCCTGAGCCCCAATAAGCGATGGCGGGAATAATAATGAGCCAGGAAAGAAGTCCACCACCTACCATAATCAATCCGATCCTTGGCCCGAGTATGTAGCCAACGCCGAAAAGAGCGGCCGAGACCTTGCAGCCAAGCTCCGCTTTCTTCACGAACGGCACAGCAACCGTCACCTTCTCAGGAATCAGATGAAGACCGTTCACCAGGAGCTTGCCACTCATAGCGAATCCTTCTCTGCCGGCATGGGTACGGTGCCGCCCGTGCTTTTCATTACCGGCATATCGGCATGACAGTCCTCCAGGAACCTGCACAACTGACCGGCAAGGCTTTTGACCATATCGCTTCTGTGTTCGGCGAGATTCTTAGACTCGCCGATATCTTCTCGCAGGTTGTACAGTTCGAAATGCTGGTCGTTGTGGAAATATATCAGCTTGAAATCTCCTTTGCGTATCGCGCTATATGGTGGCTGATCGTAGCAGTGGGGGAAATGCCAGAACAACGGTCTGTCTTTCACACGGGCAGTCTTCTGTCTCAGCAGAGGGACAAAACTCACACCGTCAACATTGTCGCCTATTTGCCGGTAATGCCGAACGCCTGCGATTTCGAGTAACGTCGGGAAGATGTCCTCGATGATAACGTGGTCACTGCAGATCGAACCGGGTTCGGTCACCCCGGGCCATTTGACGATCATCGGAACTCGAATTCCACCCTCGTACGGGGTGAGCTTGTGCCCTCGCAGAGGTTTGTTCCGCGCGGCCTGTTTCGGCGCACCATTGTCCGACATAAATACTATAACCGTATTCGAGTCTATTTTGAGACGCCTGAGATTCGCCATTATGTCGCCGAGCGATTTGTCCATGCTCTCGATCATGGAAGCGTAAGAAGCGTTGAAATCGCTCAGACCTGCCTTCTTGTACTTGTCATAGAATCGCTCGTCCTTCTCCCAGGGTGCGTGAATTGCATAGTGTGACATATATAAGTAGAAGGATTTGCTCTCGCAAGCCGCCTTCTCAATTATCTTGTTGGCCTCGACAGTCAATGCCTCGTTCAGATAAATATCCTTCCCATGATATTGCTCGAGTCCGGGGATATCCCAGATCCGGTCTCCACCGCGCCAGGCGGCGCTGAAATTGTACTTGCCGTAGTAACTGCCCGGTCCGCCGGCTGCGTGACCCGCGACGTTCACATCAAAACCCAACTGAAGCGGATCTTCGCCGGGCGTACCTTTTGCCCCCCAATGCGCCTTACCCACATGACTGGTAAGATACCCAGCCTCTCTGAGGAACATGGGCAGCGTCCTGGCATGTATCGTCCGTTCGATGCCGGGAACCGGACTCAAACCGTTCACATTCCATTGGGGCATTCGCAGCGTCTCATGGCTCGGATCCGGCGAGACGTTTTTTCTTAACGTCCAGTTCGTCACACGATGCCTGGCGGCATTCAACCCGGTCATAAGACTTACGCGTGTAGGCGAGCAAACTGCACAGGCATAGGCCTGCGTAAATTTCATTCCCTCGCCGGCCAGCTCTTCCATGTTGGGACTGCGATAAATTCTGTTCAGTTCCGTGACCTCCTTGTGGAATGGCACGGACGTGTCCTGCCACCCCATATCGTCGACCAGGAAGAATATAATATTGGGTCGGCCTCGTCTCTGCGTCGCGCTGTCGCTCGCCAGGATAGACTTCAAAAAACAACCGGTTGCTGCTGTCGCCAAAGTACTTTTCAAAAATTGTCTGCGATTCACAATTACTCCCTGGAATTAGTCAAACATCAAATATAAGTTGGTTTGGTCTCAGTCTTCAGAGGAAAGCCGACGGAACATTCAGAAAGTTTCGAGCGCCAGCTCAATCCCGCTGATGATCGATACGCCCGACTTGGCCGCAAGACTCAATTCCAGCGTTCTGCCGATCTTGATTTCTCTAAATTCTCTTACTATTCCGCGCATCCTGCCGCCTGCGGCCTTCACTACATCGAGGTCTTTCAGGACTTGTTCTCCCTGAAGGCCAACGCTGAAAACGCGCCCGCCGGGCCTTACATCTTCAGGCTCGGCGAAAAACAGTCGCACGGTGTAAGGAAATACATCGTTCGCATCGTCTCGGTCGTACTGCTCGCACAAGAGCTCGACTGAGATGCTTTCGGCGCCTTCGACGCCTGAGGCCGTCACCCAGGGCATGCAGTCGCCGCCTTCGGTCCACAGAGAATGATGATAATAATAACGCGCCGAATCTCTTGGAACCACGCTGATCGAAACTTCAGGCGAAGGTCCTCCCACGCTCGGGTAATCCAGCCACAATGTCCCGGTTTCGGTCATTCGGTCACCGGGAGCGCCGAAGTTGATCCCCAGGCGCGTTATCCGTCCCTGGAAGGGAGTGTCACCCCACGCCATCCATTGCTCGAACTGCTCGGGCATGTGCACCATGCCAAGCCCCGAGGCCAGAGGATAGCCGCACGTGCAGCCCTCGTAAAAGTAAGGCACATTCAGAATCCCATTTGCGGGAATAATGCTGTTCGTACATCCCGACCGAATTCCTGATATGTTCACCAATCCGCTCTCGAATCTCTTGTCATAGAAGGCCGCCGTTCCTGAACGCATGGTTATCATGTAGCCGTAGTCCACACCGGGCTCACACCCGTAACTTTTTGGGAGCACTCTGGGTTCGGTCAATCCTGTAACCGGGTTGACGCGCTCGGCCCAGACGTTGTCCTCATTCACCACGGGCGGCCTGTACTGAGGCGGCTGGGGACCGCCGTCCTTGTCGGGAAGCCTCTTCACCGCCGCCAGCGTTTCTTCCTTCGACAGCACGCGCCCGGTGTACACATCGGCATACGTGGGCGCTTCGAGCGAATAGGGCCTCTTGGTAGTCAGCCAGGCCTTCGGCTGCGAAATCATTACGCCGTCAATTATCTTAGGCTGAGGCGAACGTTTGAATTGCCTGACGGAATCGTCAAACCATAATACGCCGAGCGGAGCCCTCACCAACTCATCGGGACTGCTCCAGAGCCCCGTGTAGTTGGAGGTCCCGGGCAGGGCTCCGACTCGCTTTAACAATAGAAAGTCATCGACCTGCTCGACCTGAGCATTCGCCAGATTTGCCTGATGGACCCGTTTGGAAAAGACGTCCCCTCGGCTCTTGGGGATTGACAAGCAAGCCGCGCCTCCGTACGGACGAAGTGACTCGAACATCGTTTTGACAAACGCCGCACCGCGAGAGAAACCCGCCGCCGACAAATCCTCGGACACAATCAGATTCGCAAGATAAGGCGGCAAGCCAAAGTCCACAGGATCGGCGGCATGAACCACCACTCGGCTGCCGTACAGTCCCGCCGAATCCAGTCGTCTACGAAGGGCATCGACCTTTTTCCCGTCGGAATCTACGGCGATGATGTGCATCTTAGTTTGGATTGCGAGTTCTTCAATCAGCCGGCCTGTTCCAACACCCAGGACTAAAATGTATCCATTTTCAGCGCCGGTCAAGCGGAGTATTTGTCTAACTCTGGCATTCCACAAGTCTGGTTTCGTTTGGAGCAGCGTCCGCCCAACCTCATATCTTTTTGGACTCACCGCTCTGGCCCCAAAGCAATATATGCAACCTTCATCGGTGACAACGAACATCTTATCGTCCGCCGCAAACATGCTGCACACTTTGCCCTCGACCGCCTCGAACCCGGCGCCAAATGAATACTCCCTGCCGTTAACCGAGATCCTGTTTCGACTGCCGGCCCTGGCCAGCCATTTCCTGCCCACCCACGGATCGATTCTCTGTGAGCTTACCCACGCCTTGCTGTTGCTCCAGCTAGTCTCGTAGAAACGGTCCTCGTGCAGTTCGCGATTATAATCCGGGTCGACGCTGAGCAGTCCGTTGGGATCGCCCACGACAAACCAACTGCCGGGTATTCGGTTGGCAAGATGACAGAACGCCAGCAGCTCGCCCGTGTCAATGTCGAAATAGGCCGGAACTCCGCCGGTGCCGTTCGGAACGAGCAGGTCGTTTCCGTTGATTAACAAATAGCCCTGAAGGCTGGGGCCTCCGAATGACCACGCGCCGTGAGGGTGACCCAGGTACAATGAGCCGCTTCGATCGTTCAGCCAGATGATCTTGCCGGTCTCGGCGTCCAGGGCATATACGAAGATTCCTTCGAAAGGCCAAATCCCCGCCGCGAAATAAATCCTCTCGTCCTTGAGAACCGGCCCGCCGCGAACGGGCCAGACGGACATCATCCGCCCGTTGCCAAGAATCTTGCGATTCGAAGGGACGGCGCGAAACTTCCACAGGAGCTTGCCGGTCGCGGCATTCAGGCAATAGAGGCATCCATCGTCAGAAGCGGCGAAGACTTTGCTCTTGAACGCAACCGGAGCGAAACGAACGGGACCGTCCGTATAGAACTTCCACTTTTCAACTCCCGTTTCGGTATTGATTGCAGTGACCGTGTCATTGCAGGGCGAGCCTACGAAGAGCGTCTTTCCCATGACAACGGGTTCATAGCCGGCGTCGAATTGAAGCCGCCTGCTTTCAAACGCAGGCTTGACTCTGGCGTATCTCCTCACCCATTGCAAATGCAGTTTCTCCGGCAGCTTCTGAGGTGATACGGCACTGCGGTTCGCATCGCACCGCCACATCGGCCAATCCTCCGCACTCGACACACCGGAGCCAACGATGAACAAAGCACACAGAAAATACCACGGATGTTTTCTCGTCATTGTCTTGCTTTCTCTTTCCATGCTTGGCGTACCGACTCTTCGGGCGCGGCAAAACGGCCTTCGACTCAATACTCATTCAGTATACAGTGTTTCCGGCCCCAATACGACCGAAGTTTTGGCCGGCACTCTCTGAGAAGACACATTCTTGCGAATGCTGCTTGAACGCGATGAGTTCAGACGATATCATGGGTGAGAGACCGAAGAATGCAGGCCAAACAAAGTTGGATTTAAACCGCTGGAAGGAAATACCATGAAAGTGACTTCGAGGCGTAACTTTCTCAAGAACCTGAGTTTGACCGCGACGGCGCTCTGGGCCGGCCCCGCCCTGCCGAAGACCAATGCCCGAGCGAGAACAGAGCATCTCAACGTCCTTATGATTCCGGTGGACGATCTGCGCCCTCAGTTGGGCTGTTACGGTTTTGAGCAGATCATCTCGCCCAATATCGACAAACTCGCCTCGACTGGGACGCTCTTTCGGCGAGCCTACACAATGGTCGCGACGTGCAGCCCGTCCCGCACGTGTCTGATGACCGGCTGCCGACCCGACACAACGAAAGTCTACGACCTCGTCACACACTTTCGCAAAACAATCCCAGACGTGGTGACGTTGACGCAGCATTTCACCAAACACGGCTACGAATCCGTCGGCATGGGCAAGGTCTTCCACGGCAGCCTCAACGACATGCCGTCTTGGGACCGATGGATCGACGTCGAGTCCGGACCATCCTGGCTCGACCCGAAGACCCAGCAGTGGATAGCCCGGCTCCAGAAGGAGGCGAAGGATAAAGGGCTTAAGGGCACGCAGCGCAGCCGGTACACTCGCGGCACGGTAACCGAGTGTCTGGACGTGCCCGACAACGCCTACTTCGACGGCGCCATGACCGACCGGGCCGTCAAAGAACTTGAAGCGTTCGGCAAGTCCGGCAGGCCTTTCTTCCTGGCGGTCGGCTACAAGAAGCCGCACCTGCCGTTCATAGCGCCGAAACGCTACTGGGACCTCTACAAGCGAGAAGATATCGAGACCGCACCCAATCCATTCCATCCGAAGAACATGCCGCAAGGGGCCGTCGACTCGTTCCCAGGCGAAATGGGCGCTTACTGCGATGCGCGGGAACTGGCCGCAAAGCAAAAGGCCGCCGGCAAGCAGGACTGGCCCGACGACTTCTCACGTCAACTGATCCACGCCTACTTCGCCTGCATAAGCTACATCGACGCCCAGATCGGGCGTCTTCTTACCACGCTCGAACAGACCGGCCTGGCCCGCAACACAGTGGTCATGCTCTGGGGCGACCACGGCTGGCATCTTGGCGAAAACGGCACCTGGGGCAAGCACACCAACCTCGAATGGGGCACGCACTCGCCGCTTCTGCTACACGTGCCGGGCCAGCCGAACGCAGGCGCAGCCACCGACAGCCTGGCCGAATTCGTGGACGTCTATCCCACGCTGGCCGAGGCCTGTGGCCTGGGAGTCCCCGAGCACTGCGAAGGCACCAGCCTGATGCCGCTTCTTGAGAATCCGTCCAGGCCTTGGAAAAGCGCGGCTTTCAGTCAGTTCCGCAAGACCATCAACGGTGTCCCCTGCATGGGCTACACGATGCGGACCAATCAGTTCCGCTATACCGAATGGCGCAATCAAAAGAATCTGGCCCGCGTGGTAGCTCGCGAGCTGTACGATCACCGTCAAGACCACGACGAAAACGAAAACGTCGCAAACAATGCCGAGCATGCAAAGACCCTCGAACAACTGGCCGCGAAGATGAAAGCCGGCTGGAAAGCAGCCCGTCCGATGTGAATCGCAGCGCGATGTGTGCGCACACTGAGAATCTATTCTGCTGCGCGTGCGTATCCCATTAACCGTCGAGCGAGGGGGCTTAGTCCCGCCCGGCCACAGTCTCTCCGGGAAAGTCCACGTTCTGTGTCCAGCGATCGGTGATAGCACACTAGGCTCTGTCGGAAGACTCGATCTGGCTTCGAGCGGCTCATTTTCCGCCTGACTACATCCGGCTGCATCGACGATAACACCAATATCGCCTGCTTCGCCGTCTTTGCCAGGCGAAAAACCGCTCGCTCTCGGGCCGACGACGGAGTTTTCCGACAGAGCCCAATACAGGTTCTGTGTGGTCCCCGAAGAAACGGTTAGGCCCTATGCTTTCGAGCTTATCCATTCTTGAGAGGACAGAAAGGGTGAACATAATGGCCCGCAACAACCGATATGTACAAAGTGCAGTGATCGGTTACAAGGAAACCATGGCTTTGAAAGACTGGATACAATGGAAGTAGAATGGCAAGAGAATGCCTATTGCTGGATCGGGACGTCGAAGACGGTCTACCCGCGTTTTGAGGCATGGCGTTCCTTCGACTCGCCAGACGACCACTGGTGTCTGAACATGACACAGAGTCCGGACGCCAAACCAATCACGGTTCGTCAGTTACCGAGCCTTGACGACGCGAAGGAATTTGCCGAGGGATTGCTGGCGGAATTTGAGCATGTCAACGAGAATATTGTGCCCGTTCGTTCCCATTTTGATTCACAAGAACGGCAAGAACCTCGCGTAGCCAGCGCACGACCGCAGCCTCAGGCACCTTTACGTACCCGTGCTGTTGCTCTCTGGAGGTCCTGGCAATCGGTGCAATCGCCGAGCGAATAGTCGAGGGCCGTTCGATGTCTCAGGCTGCTTCGGTGAGGCGGTAGCACATCCCACGAAATCGATTATTGACCATTAGTCTGCGTTCTCCAGGCTATCTGCGGTCCTGTCCCTTGTCTTCATCCTCTGATCCACGGATTCTTCTTGACGGAGAGGTGGCTGATCTGGTATAAACAGGGTAACGTCAAGTCCGTGGATTTGACGTCGTCCGGGCTATCAAAAGAAGGAAGCAGTCGAAATTCGTGGAGGAGTGGCTTCAAGCAAATACCGGAAAACGCATCGCAGAGCAAAGACCATAGTTGGTCACTCCATGTTAACACTTTTTCAAAGGAGGATCGTCATGTGCAGGAAATTGAGCTATTTGGGTTGTCTTATCCTATTGCTGGCATTAACCAATAGAGCCTGCGCCCAGTGTAATTGGGAAGGGGCCACCGGCAGTGATTGGTTCGATGCCGGCAACTGGGCGCCGGATTACCCGGAAGACGCGCTAGGTGTGCCAATCAATATCAGTCAGGCCGGCAACTTCGATCCGGTTGTTGACAGAACCACCACAGCGGGCCAGCGTGTGGATATCTCCAGCAATGGCAGCCTGACCATCAACAGCGGCGGCAACGTCCAGTCCAATAATTGGTACTTTCAGGGCCGAGAAGGCGCCGGAGCACCGGGCGATTCTCTGCTTACCATTAACGAGGGCGGCAAGTTGACCGCCGGCCTGACCAATGACATCGCAGAGGCCAGGGTTGGCTACCATCAGCCCGGCATGCACGTCATCCAGATGAACGGTGGAGAATTCAGCGTTCCCCACATATTGACTCTCAGCGTTGATGCCGGCTCCAAGGGACACATCCAGTTGGACGGTGGTACGATGAGCGTTGGCGGCCTGATCATTGGCGCAGAAGGGACTTTTGATATCAATGGCGGCACGCTGATAATTAAAGGCGATGTCACGGCGGAGATCGCAGGCTATATTAGCGAGGGCAAGATTACCACTACCAATGGCTTGCCAGCAGATGTGCGAGTGGACTATAACGTCTCTTATCCGGGTAAGACCAGGGTATCGGCCCGAGGGACGATCCGCACCACGGCCTCCAATCCTGATCCGAGCGATGGTCAGATGTGCGAGAATACGTGGGCAACCCTTTCCTGGTCGCCCGGAGATCCGGCGGTTTCGCACGACCTGTACATCGGCACCGATTTCGATGACGTCAACAACGGGGCCGAGGGTACGTTTGCAGTCAACACCGTTGCAACTCTGCAAATTATCGGCTTTGCCGGTTCCCCTGTCCCCGAAGGCCTGCAGGCCGGCATGACCTACTACTGGCGCATCGACGAGGTCAATGAGGCAGATCCGAACAGTCCTTGGAAGGGTTCTGTCTGGAGCTTCTCGATTCCACCCAAGACTGCGTACAATCCCGACCCGGCTGACGGTGGCGAGTTTGTAGATCCGAATGCAACCTTCTCCTGGACGGGAGGTTTCGCTGCAAAATTGCACACGGTCTATATGGGCACCAATTTCGACGATGTAAATGACGCAGTCGGAGGAACCACACAGGGGGCTGCAACATATAGCCCAGGCTCGCTCGAATTGGAGAAAGTCTATTACTGGCGGGTCGATGAGTTCGATCCCCCGACCACGTACAAAGGTGATATCTGGAGCTTTACGACGCCTGGTGCCGTGGGCAATCCGCAGCCGGCCAACGGCGCTGCGAACGTGCAGATGACCGCAACGCTGAGCTGGACGCCGGCCGAAAATGCCGCTTCGCACGAACTGTACTTCGGCACCGATGCCAATGCCGTAAGGAACGCCACGACAGCCTCACCCGAATATGTAGGCCCAAGGGCGCTTGGCGCCGAGAGCTACGATCCCGGCAAGCTTGCCTGGGATGCCGCGTACTACTGGCGCGTGGATGAGGTCTATCCGACTGAAACGGTCAAGGGTCTCGTCTGGAGCTTCACGACGGCTGACTTTATTCTCGTGGATGATTTCGAGTCTTACAATGACGCTGACCCGCCCGATGATGCGAGCAACAGGATATTCGACAAGTGGATCGACGGCTTTGGAACCACGACAAACGGCGCGCTGGTCGGCAACGATCTGCCGCCTTACGCCGAGCAAAGCGTCGTACACGGCGGCGCCCAGTCGATGCCGTATCTTTATGACAACAACCTCAAGACGT
The DNA here is from genome assembly GCA_016782865.1 of Phycisphaerae bacterium. Taxonomy (GTDB): domain Bacteria; phylum Planctomycetota; class Phycisphaerae; order Sedimentisphaerales; family Anaerobacaceae; genus SG8-4. The sequence goes on along the minus strand of JADHXR010000130.1, from coordinate 4,840 downwards.
CCGAGGCAACTCTGACGTTGGTTTACCCGAAAGATTGGACCGAGGAGAGTGTCACCAAGCTGTCATTGTGGTTCCGCGGCGCTTCGGCCAATGCAGCCGACCGGATGTTTGTCGCCCTTGGCAATGCGGCGGTCTACCACGATGACGCGAGCGCAACACAGATAACAGGATGGAACGAATGGGTGATCGACCTGACGGCATTTGCCGGCGTGGACCTGACCAATGTAAATACTATTACCATTGGTTTCGGTACGAAGGGCAGCCCGGCTGCCGGTGGCACAGGGACGATGTACTTCGACGACATCCGGCTGTATCGACCTGTAGAGCCGGCCGGAGAGTAAGCACCGACCGGTGACATCAGATGTGTATTAGTTCGGGGCCCATGCCTTTGTCTTCCTTAGGGTATGGACCCCACATTTTCATCTCTTGTCAGGCCGAAGCAACCTCCCAAGCCACAGAGGGCACCTATGAAAGCACCGAGAGAACAAATATCGAAGATCCCGATCCATCGGGAATCAATTTCGTGCGGCACGCTGTCAACTCATCAACGAAACCTGAAATGCTGAACAGACCAAAGGGCACCTCCAATTCCAGAGGAGGGATTCAAGGACGCATCTTCCAGATAGAGTAGTTCCTTCAGCAGCATACCGAATAATGTCAGTGCATGCAATGTGAGTTTTTCCAGGCAAACAGAGGACCGGTCGAAAGTGGCTGGCTACTTCAAGGTGGCAGGGGCACAGAGAACAAGCCTACTCGAGTTCAAGGCAGACAACTTAGCGGTCTTTCGCAAGGGCTATGGTCAATATTTCCAAAGGCTCTGCGCTGAATCTAATTGTACCGTCTTTGGCGTCGAGTGGCTTGACGGATCGCTCAAGTGCATCGCAAATCTCGGCCTCCGGCCATCGGGGAGGGTGCTTCAGTGAACCCTCAACGGTGCGGTTCAGGACGTTCCAAAACCGCAGAATCAAGCGTTGATTGTCCTCGGCAACCTTAAGAGCTAACAGCGGCCCGCCAGAAAAATTGATGTCGAGAGCTTCCAAGCCGGATATGGCCGGGGACTGCCCAGGTGCCTGCAAGAATGGTGGCGTCGCAAACTGTTGCGCTTCCTGCACAGCCCGTACCGGATCAAACTTCTCATCGAGCAGAACAATCCGGTAGCGAAACGTCCATTCGTTCCAACCGCCCTGTCCGAATTGCCAGTCATTGCCGGTCAAGTTCATCATGGGCATTGAGGTTATCTTGGTCGGTATCGCCGAAGTGTTCTGGCCAAACCGCAGAAGCAGCGAATCCGGGGTGATGAGCAGTGCCGTTCGGCCACCTCCGCTTGCCGCTGCAAATGTCACGCCGGCAAACAACTGAGGATTGGCGCCGGGAAGATCGTCGCCCCCGGTTTGCTTGGGGCCGGCTCTGAGAATGGCCCCTGGTGCATCGTACCGGTACGTTGGTTTCTCTATCGCGAACGGAAAGGAAAATTCAACCGTCTGAGGATCGTCGGACCATCCGTCCTTCAGCCGATAGGTGATGTCGATCCAGGGATTTGCCGCGTGAAAGAACCACGTACTCTCCACCCGAAAGCCCGATCGATCGAAGTCTGCTGTGATCTGTACTCCCCGGCCGGTCCTTTGACCTGCCAGCTTGTGCACAACGAGTTCGTTCGGCGCGAGCAGCGGCTCTGGGAGGACGGAATCAGGCTTGGCCCGGCTGCGATACAGCGTATGCTTAAACTCACCCAAGGATGGGCTTTGACCGTGGGGCACCCAGGCCCTTCCCTGAGCACTTGTGACCGAGACCACGCCACATTCCTGCGGGTCGAACACGACGCGGCCACCTCGCCACTCGAACGTCATTTCCTCCGGCGTGAAATCACCTGCATTTGGCGATGGACTCACCGCGAGCTTCGGTGCCAAAGACCGGCCGATGTCCATGGCCTGTGTCACCGCACTCGATCGAGCACCTGCCGACAAGGCCGCTCGTTGACGATCCGTCCCGCCGAAATCGTGTTCAGCGAACTTCAATAGTTCTGCAAAGCCGTGTCGTAAGAGAGTGCGGCTCTTGTTGTCGCCATGACCGGCCATGGTTTCGAGAGCCTGTGAGACCTCGGCCAATCGGAGCAGCCGCTCGGCCTCGCGAAAGTCTGCGGTTGGCCCCGCCAGATGGCCAGCCCACTCTTCCCAACAGATGCCGAATGAGCCTTCCAAGATTGGGATCGTCAGATTCTTCTGCCGTATTTCTCGCTCGGCAGCGACGAAGAAGTCCTCGTATCGTCCGTCCACGATCCGGACGGTCCCGTCAGAGTCGGCATTAAACTTCCGGACAAAGGCCGAGAAGTCCTCCGTTTGCGTCCAATTGTCCCAACCTGTGCCCAGTAGTAGAATGCTGGAAATCGGGTAGTTCTCACCGTAGGCCCGGTAGCGTTCGATAGTTTGCTCAATGAACTGCTTTCGTTTTCTGAAGACCTCCTCAGTATTTCGATCACCGAAGGATTGCAGTTCAAAAGCATTCCACTTCTCACCCGCCATGGCCGCCAGGCAATGGGCCTCGGCATAGCCACCCCAGCTCTTTGTATCTTGATAGAGATCCCAGCGCACGAGGATCTGTTTGCCGTTCGACGCCTTCCACCAGAACAGCGGATACGGATCTCGGTGGTGATGGTAGCTCTCTGCTCGAAGTCGATAGATGCCCCGCCCAAGGAAATCGAACCCACAGTCTGTGAGGATGTTGGCGATGCCCCAAGTCATTCCCGGGTTCTCCATGACCAATGTGGTCCGCGCAAGCACTCCGGTGGACTTCTCGATTGGAATAGCCCCATAACAGGTCCGAATCGCCGTCTCGGTGTCCAGGATGCCCCAAAGAAGCGTACTGTAGTTGCCGGCGTAACCAATCCGACCTTTGCGAATCGTATCATGGAGCCGCACACTACCGGCATGACCGCGGTGACGGCGATAGACCTCATCCCAGAGAGTTCCGTCCAGATTCCAGCAAGCTTCATTTCGTTCGGCTGCATCCAGAAAGTAGGCAAGCAGCGCCGCCATTCGCAATTCGATCTCGGTTGTCGAACCGCACCAGTTATAGTCGAGATGTTTGTCCTGAGCCAAATAAATGGTCCATTGACGGTCTCTCTCTGCCCCGTGGCATACAAATCCAAAAGCCAACAGTAGACCAAACCAGACGTGACAGAGGCAAACCGCTGCAGACCTCTGGGGTGAAGTGTTTTTAGCTGTCATTTGACTGTCCTTGTTTACATGCGGCGGTTGTTCCGACCGGAATACGTCGGTCTATGTTAAGCTCGTCACAGTGAATCATACCATCAGGCACAGATTCCTGCAATCGGGACGAAGGCGACCGTCGGCCATCCAGGGCTGCCGGTCTTGGTCTCTCCAACAAACCGCCTCTCGGCCGTCTGCGCATATAGGGTGACAACTGACTATCTGCCGTAGCTATTGTGTTTTTTCGTATTCCGTCACGGAGGATGAAACTGTCGTCTTTTAAAGAGGCAACCATCTCATCGTGCAACTGTTCCAGTCCCGGAGTAAGGAACTTAAGTAAATTTTCCGGCAAGCCTTCAAAGGCTCCCTGAAGATCGACAGAAGAAGGAACGAACTTACGGACTTCATTTAATTTTTGCTTTGGATCGGATAATTCTTGCTCAACTTCTTTTACAATCTCCTGCTGGGCTTTTATTTTGTCCTGTAAATCCTCTGTTGCAAACGGCCCAAAATACAAAAATGCATTGCCATTACCTCCTCCCTGAGCTCCAAGAAGAGCATCTATATATCCATCATTATTAACATCACCAATTATAAGATCATCGCCCCCCATATGACTCAGCGGCTCTCCTTGTAAAACAATATCCGCCGGTCTGTTCCCATCAAAGTCTTTTCCGCCCCACCATACATAGACTGTGCCTCGACCATACTTGGCATAACGTGCACCAACAACAACATCGCTAAACCCGTCATTGTCTATATCAAATAGATCCACAGAATAACCCATCTCATTACTAGCCTCTTCTCCTCTGAAAACATAATCACAAACAGCATCCATGTCTTCCTTTGTATTACCTAAGAATAGATAAGCGCTGCCATTACTTTTACGATCAGGCGCCTGACGTGCGCCTACAAGGATATCATTATAACCATCTCCGTTCACATCTCCGCTTACATCAATTTTCCGGCCAAACCACCCCTGTATTGGATGTATCCCCATGCTCCTATGAGCACATCGTCATATCCGTCATTATCAATATCACCAAAGGTTTGTGAAAAATCTCCAAAAAAAGTTATTATTATTCTCACCAACAAGAACAATATCAGGAGTAGATAAATCTATATCTTTTCCGCCAAAGAAGAAGAAAACTCTACCCGTTTTGTCTGCACCATATTCAGTTATAAGAATATCAGTAAAAAACCGGGCCCAGAGGACCCGGCCTTGATTTGCCCTCCATAGGAGGGCTGTGGCGTGCCCTTGGAAAGGGCACTTTGAATCGTGTCCCCGCAGACTATTATCTGTTCTAAAAGCCAAACTTCATCTGCTCTTCACGTCGTTCCTTATCTTCTTGGTACTTAACGTACTGGCGAATCTTATCTTCATCCAGCCCTACCGTGTCAACACAGTAACCTTTGGTCCAAAAATGGTTCCCCCAATAGCGCCGCTTTCGCAAATCTGGAAAACGCCTCAAGAGACGGATCGCTGTCCGCCCTTTCATGCTGCGTCTCACATTATTTGACCCTGATAGTCTTGAATTAAATGACACTGAAAAATCCTGATAGTCCCGTATTCCCTATGGCCTCGTTTTTTCTTTGAGGATAACAATCCCGGCGAGATACTCAACGGCTTCAAC
>JADHXR010000129.1 GCA_016782865.1 Phycisphaerae bacterium | reverse complement strand
AACGAAGTATATTTCGTTCTTCATCCGTAAGCCGAACAATATACTTTTTTTGCATGACGAGTTCTCCATTACATTAAACATTTTGGAAAATATATCGTCAAGCGAAGTTCCTAACCTTTAATTATGACAAAGCACTAGGGGCGACTTCGTCGGCTGGACGGGGATCGGCCCGATAGCGTTCCTGATCGAATACGCGATCGGAGTGAAGGCCGATGCCGCGGCTAATGTTGTCACTTGGGACATAAGGTCGCCAAAGCGGGTGGGCGTCGAGAAATTCTGGTTTGGAGGAAAAACCGTATCTCTTCTTTCTCGGGAACCTGATGCGCGGGGGACTCGCGGCATAAGTGTGCTGAGCGATGGTGACTTTCGCTTGAAGATTAGATTCAACGGGAAAACAAAAACGATAAATGTCCCGGCCAAAGAGCTGGTACTGGTGGAAATTTGAATCACCAATCGGTCGCCGGCGGCTTTGAGGCTTGAGGGTAGCTTCTGTTATTTTGGCTCATGCTGCGGGGGATTTCCCCGTACGCCCAAGAGTGGTCCGCCCGATGGCAGGAACAGGTTTTTGCCCGATTGACAGAAGCTGCATCCTGGTTATCACTGAAAGACCAGACGCCCAACACCGAGGACATGTCATTCGTCCTGTTTACCGACCCGCAGTGATACTCGTGCTTGAGCAGGTGTGTTCGCTTTCGGTAGGTTCAGCGCTATAAAGAGCCGTCAGTCCCTGCTCTGCTCACTGTCTCTGGATGCAGCGGACATGCCGAGTTGTTTCTCGACCCGGTGATAAAGATTCGACTGGCTCGCAGAGATCCCGCGGCCTGCGGAGCCCAAATGCGTACATGAACGCCATCAAAGGCACCGCAAGAGCTGCCGCGAAGCGCCCGTTGAGACACAGCAGGCAATCTCTTTCAATACGATATCCGTACCCAACTCCGACGAGTATACTCGCAACTACCAGTACCGCGAGGCCTGCTTTGCGCAGGTGGATGGACCGCAGCCTGAATCCTGCGCCGAGATAGCCAGCCGTGCCCGCCACCCACAGGAACGGAAGCAAGCATCTTGCAGTGTAGTGGTGGTCACGAAGGGCCAGCCACTGCCACGTCTCGCAACTGAATAGGATGACCAGCAGAATAATGCCGGCCCCGTAGAAGGGAATTGAAAGGCGTTTCTCATCGGAGCGGCACACTTGCTGCCGTCGGCGGTAAGCGAAGGCGCAGGAAAAGAGGACTACAATGGTGGCAAGGGCCGCGAAGAAGCGCCCATTGAAAATTGGCGGATAGCTCGAGTGGATTCCCAGGTAGTAGTCCCAGGTTTCGAGCGCGCCCGCGGCTGCCAGCGCAACGAGCCCTGAGAAACGCGAGTGAACGCAGCGCAGCTTTATGCCCGCCACGAGGAAGCCGGACGCACCAGCGGCGCACACCAATGCGCAGGCCCAGCGGGCCAGATGGTCTCTGCCGGAAAGATCGAGCCACTGCCAAACCTCGATGTTTAACACGACCAGCGCCAGGAAGGCCGATGCTATCCCTGTCCAGATCTTGAGAACGTGGTCACGATTGCCATGAGAACGAAAGTGACTGCTTGCGGAAGCAGTTCGTATAGGCCGTAGGCAGCAAAGAGCGAGACGTAGAGTATTGCCAAGCCTGTGCCGATGAGACCTTGGCCCAGCGCATGCATCTTGCGCCTGATGAAACGCTCGCCTGCGGCGACAACTCCGATCCCGGCGACAGCTCCCAAAATCACGCGCGCACCTTCGCCGAGCCATTGGTGCTCAAACGCATACTTGACGAAGAAACCCGCGCTTAGGAATAGCACTATCGCGCCTACCCAGGTCATCCACTGCTTGCCGAGCCTGGCTTCCAATGTTGCCCATCGTTCCCGGTCGATGCTCTGAAACAGCGATTTCACCGCCTCAAGCGGTTGGCGCTGCTCCGGCTCAGGTGGCGGCTCAATCTCAGATGGCGGCACCGTCTCAGATGGCGGCACCGTCTCAGGCATCTTTGGCTCGGCAACTGCTCGCAAAGCCTCTCCTGTTGGCGCGGCGAAGACTTCCGGAATCTCCTCCGGAGCGGAACGCGCCGGGACATCAACTTACTCCGTGACAGAAATCTCGCGCATCAACTCTTGCACCGGGGCTGAAACGGCCCTCTCGGGACCTTCCTCGGGTGGCTGGCTCAGTATTCTTTCAACAGGCGGGGTGGATGATTCCTTGAGTCGGCGAACATCTCGCGCGAGGTCGTCCAAGCGATTCTCATGCTTGCTGATCGCATCTCGGCAACCTTTCAGAATCGCCAGCGCGACGATACTGACGACAAGCGCCACAAGTCCTGTAATCCCAGACATACGCTACTCCCAAGAGCAACTATATCAACGAGATCGACATCTGTCCATTGTTATGATTACGTATTTTCACACCAACCGGCGGCTCGGTATCTTGCGCGGACCGGACGGCAAAAACAGGGTTTTCTGCTGGTTATAGTGTCCAGCCGTTATGATACTCGGGCCGGATGTATTTGTCGGCCTCGGGGGCGTTGGTCGCCTTCATGTTCGCCCCGTCCCAGGAGAGTTTCTTGCCCGTGCGCAGAGCGACGTTGCCAAGCAGAATTACCTCGGTCATCGGTCCGGCGTAGTCGAAGTTCGAGCTTGCCGGCTTGCCTCCCTTGCAGGCGTCGATCCAGTCCCTGTGGTGGCCGTTAGATCTCGGCAGCGTCTTGGCCGGCGTCTTGTAGGCCTTCATCTTGGTCTCGGGGATTATCCTCGGATTTCCACCCCAGCCCGGACACATGATTTTGCCCTTGTCGCCAATGAAGAGAATTCCGTTGCCGCCGCCTGTCAGTTGCCGGCCTGGCTCCAGCTCATCCGGACGAGGCGGCATGAGCCCGCCTCCGTACCATGTCACTTTGACGGGCGGCATGTTTTTGCGTGCGGCGAATTGCCAATGAAGTATCGACGCCAGCGGTGTAGTCTCGGAATTGATCCTCGAAGAGCTGGCTTCCACGCTGACCGGGTGGCCCAAATCCAAAGCCCAAAACGCCGGATCCAGGTTGTGACAGGCCATGTCACCATGTGCCCCGGTGCCAAAATCCCACCAGCCGCGCCAGTTGTACGGCGCGTAAGCGATGTGGTAGGGCCTGTGTTTTGCCGGTCCCAGCCACAGATCCCAGTCCAGTCCGGACGGTACGGGCTGTCTTTCTTTGGGCCTGGCTGTTCTGCCATCGGCCCAGCCGTCCCCGGTATGGCTCCACGAATGCACCTCTCGAACGTCGCCGATTGCCCCGTCTCGTATCCATTCGACAGTGAGCCGAATGCCCTCGCCGCTGTGTCCATGGTTGCCCATTTGAGTGGCGACTTTGGCCTCGCGTGCCGCTTCGGCAATCCTGCGCGCCTCGTATACCGAATGCGTCAGAGGTTTCTCGCAATACACGTGCTTGCCGTTCTTGATCGCCGCCATGGTAGCGACCGCGTGCATGTGATCAGGTGTCGCTACGAGCACCGCATCTATGGCTTTTTCTTTTTCGAGCATTTTGCGAAAGTCAACGTAAGAGGCGCAGCCTTTGTACTCACCGGCGGCTTTGCGGTCGGCATAGCGCCTCTCGATCAATTGCAGGGCGGGCTTGCTCCCGGCCGTGCCGCCATAATAGAACCGGCTGTAATCGGATTCTTCGTTGACGTCGCAGATCGCTATGACTTGAGCATCTGCGTGTCCAAAAAGCGCCTTTATATTGTGGATTCCTTGCCCGCCGGTGCCGATGACCGCTATGTTAACCATCTCGCTCGGCGGAGTATGACCCGCACGCCCCAGCACGTAGCGGGGAACCACAGTGAAGGCCGCTGCAGCGCCAGTCGCGCCGCCTATGAAATCGCGTCGGGAAATTCTTGAGCTTCTGTCGATCTTGTTGTGACTCTTCATATCAATATCTCCTAATTGGTGACGACAAAACTAGCGGATTCTGTCACGATGGTTCCGTCGGGCCAGGTAACCTGAGCGGTAACGCGGTGTTTGCCGTTGGTGAGTTTTGCGGCATCGGTGCTGAGGCTAAAGTGATGGGGCATTTGCATGTTAACATAGCCGCCTCTTTCGGCGCACTGTTTCATTGACGTCCACGGCCCGGAGTCGATACGGGCCTTCGCAGTTGAGCCGTTGGGAGCGTCATAGCAGTTGTACACGATCGGAGCGTTCTTCGAGGTTCTAATTGGGTCTTCAAGACCCGTAAATTCGCCCTGGCGGTCAACTCTTGACTCACAGCTTGAAACATAGCGATGGCTTATGCGATCTGCTCGGACCTCTACAATCCGGTATCCTCGCGGGACATTATCAACGCCGCGTTCGAATCCTTCGCCCGATCGCCACCAACTGCCGCAGACTGAGATGCTCGACACAAACTCGATGCCCCTGACAGTGGTTCGTTCGTTTTCATGGGCGTGTCCCTGCAGGACAAGTTTCACGTTGTGCTGTGCGAAGAGATTGATGAGTTCCTCGGCGCGTGATTCGTTGAACTGGGGCGCAATGGGGAAATCCTTGGGAAAGGCGCCGCCACCTCGCCGTTTGATATAGGTTGAAACAATCGGGATGTGGATGCCGCAGATGATGGGCGTCTGTTTCGGAACACCTTCAAGATCGGCCTTGAGCCAGACCATTTGTCGCGGATCGAGGCAGGCGTCGATGGTATTCGTGCCTTGACGCTCGATGACAGTGTTGCCGTCAATGGTGATAAAATGTACGCCGCCAAAGTCGAAAGAGTAGTATGCGCGGCCGAAATAATCGTTGAAGAGTTTGCGTGGATTCGCGTCGTTCAGGGCGATGTCGTGATTTCCCGGACAGGCATAAAGCGGCATTTGGAATTGCTTTGCACAATCACGATAAGCCTCGCCGGAGTTGGGATAGAGGCTCATATCGCCCATATCCCATACGAATGCGGGCTTTAGAGAATTGATCTCGGTTACGGTCTCGCCGAATTTGCCGACAGCGATTCCGCCTCGCTCGATATGAACGTCGGTGATAAAGGCAACGTCGAAGTCGCGGATGTCCTGTGAATTGAGCCGTGCGACAGTCGACGTGCGATGGGTCGCACCAAGGTACGCCATAGCTGAGAGTGAGAGAAACTGCCTTCGGTTCATTTTGCACTTCGCTCTTATGTGTTTCAACGGCATCCTTTATTGGTCGATATTATAGCTATATCCGGTCGTTGCCGCAAAAGTTTTGTTCGTCCGTTTTTTCTTGACAACGGTTGTTCCATTCCAGTATAATGACACGCAAGAGAACATTGGAGTATGAGTAGAGCTTGGGTCGGCCTCAAAGGTGCGCAATTCCAGCTTGATCTTCAACTCTGCGAACTTCAGGAACAGGAGAGTTGCTATGAATGAGCGAAGAGGATTCACATTGATTGAGCTTCTGGTCGTGATTGCCATTATTGCCTTATTGCTGGCTATATTGATGCCGGCACTGCAGAGGGTCAAGAAACAGGCACAGGCGACAATTTGTCTGAGCAATCTCAAACAGATCGGAATGGCCGCTGAGCTCTACGCCCACGATTATGACCGGTTTGTCCCTCGCGGCTCCACCGGGAGCAACCCAATATGGTTCATGCAGTTCCTGCCGTATGTGGGCCAGAAGCACAACCAGGGCGACTACAAAGGCGTCAAGATATATCGCTGCGACAGCTTCCCCACCACCGGTAGCGGCTTGTACGGTGTTCCCAACAAGAGGCAGACTGTCTGTTACGTCATGAACGACTGGACTTTTTCAAGCAGAACGGACAATTCCGGAACCAGTATTGGAAGGCCCACCAAACTTTCGGTGTTCAGGAGACCGGCCCGAACGATATATATGGCCGACAACGAAGATGGCGATTGGCGTCCCATCATTGAGAGAGAAGACAGCCCGGAGATCATACGCTGTGACATCTTTATTCGTACGCATCTACCGGATTCGGAAAGCCACCATATTAACGACGGACGACGAATAGCTCGCGAGCGGCACAACCAAGGCTGCAATGTATTGTTCCTCGACTGGCACTCCGAATACGTCAGGGCCGAAGACATGACCATAGACATGTGGCGCGACAAATAGCTGTCACCTGCATATCTGTCACCCGAGCAGAACCACCGAGCTTCACTCCGGCAACGCCATATAGCAACGAGGACAGAACCCAATGAGGAGTTCTACGACACTCTGAATGATCCGCACGAGATTAACAACCTGATCGATTCTCCGGAGCACTCCGAGAGAATCGCGAAGATGCGCACCCAATTAGAGAGATGGAGTGAGCAGACAGGCGACCTGGGCGGTACGCCCGAAGAAGATCTGATCGAACGGATGTGGCCCGGCCGAAAGCAGCCCGTCACTGCTGTCCCGACGATTGCAATAAAAGATAAGCCCAAGCTTGCAATCATTCGATGCGCCACCGATGGCGCCTCAATTGGCTATCGCCTGAGTGACGATGGCCCCTGGCAGCTCTACTCGAAGCCGATCGAACGAGAGGGCATTAAGATGCTGCAAGCCAAAGCGATTCGTATAGGCTACAAAGAGAGCCAGATCGCAACGATGGACCTGTAGATAGCATGGCCTTCTCGATGCCTCAAGAATGGGGCCCATGCTGAATAGCTCGACACAGACCCCGTTGATGTTGGACTCTTTCTGAAAACTCGATCTGGCTTCGAGCGGCTTATTTTACACCTGACTGCATCCGGCTGCATCGACGATAAAACCAATATCGCCTGCTTCGCCGTCTTTGCCAGGCGAAAAACCGCTCGCTCTCGGGCCGACGACGGAGTTTTCAGACAGAGCCTAATCCAAACGGCCCTAATCTCCGCCCCTACGGAGCAGTGGGCCGATACAGCCTGACATCGTCGAAGTACACCGTCCCTGAACCGCCGGGTGCTGTTGCGTCGCCTCTGGTCCCGAGGCCGATAGCGATCTTGTCGACGTCGGCAAGATTTATTCCCTGATCTGCAAACGTCTGCAGCGGGATGATCCATTCGGTCCAGGTGTCCATTGTCGCCGCGGCGGTATCATCGTGGACGACCGCGGCTGCCGCGCCGGTGCTGTTGGAGACCGCGACGTAAAGCGGCTCGGCAGCGTTACTGGCTATGCCGATATCCTGGCTCAACCACTGTGCGCCTGCAGCGCCTGTAATCGTGACGTTCGAGAATCTTGCCTCACATGTCACAGTCGTGTTGTGGCTGGTCAGCGCCAGGCCAACGTAGACGTTCGAGACCATTGAGATATTAGTCGGAACGGAAAGCTCTACTGCCTCCCAGGTTGCGCCATTGGTCGAATGAGACGCTGTGAAGTTGCCCGCGACGTCGCGCTCCAGCTTTACCCAATGCGGCGCCGTTATCCCGCCTTGAGTGGTGTTGAAGCTGCCCGTGTTCGTGTCCGTTCGGCCCCGGGAGGATACACCGTTCTCAGGCATGAGACATACGAAGGCATGCTTCGAACCGGCATCCAGCGTCTCGCGAATCATCACACCTGCTCTGGCCTCGGCGTGTGTGTTCTCGATACTGTCAACTCTGGCTACAATCGTGCCGGTGCCGTTGAGCGTCTTGTAGGCGAAGCGGAACTGATCAGAAGTGCCCGCGATATCCGCGCCGGAGGCGGTCATTGTATACGTTCCTACGGGGCCTTCCGTGAAGCTGCCGACGGATGCCGGATAGCCTCGGAACCACAGCGACAGCTCATTAACGCCTTGCTCGGTCCAGTCGCGCGGAGAGGCCAGTGTCAGAACCGCCTCGGAATTAGTTGCACCGGCCTTGTTGTCGTAGGAGAACAGCATGGACTGCCGACCGCCGTGAACAATCGCCTGCTCGGTATAGGGGGGCAGGAGATCGCCGACTTGCGAACCATTGGCAGGGACGCCAAAGCCATCGATCCACGCCTGCCAGATGGCTTCGCCTGCTGCATCGTCGTCCGTATAGAACTCGAAATCGTCCACAACGAGGAAAGTCGCCGTGGTGAAACTCCAGAGCGGACCCTTCCACGGACTGTCCGGGTTGACGTCATTAATCTCATCGACTCGCCAGTAATACGTTGTGCCCCAATCAAGCTTCGGAGGCGAGAAACCTGTATCGGCCTGTCGGCCCTGGTAGATGTCTGCTGTGCCAGCATCAGCGCCGGCGACGGCATCTTCATCGGTGCCGAAATACACATCGTGCTGCGCCGCACTATCGCCTGCTATCCAATTGAGTTCGAGCGTCTGCCTTGTATCGACGGCACCGTTGCCGGGCCTTGGCGATCCGGCCCGCACGGGCGGAGAGAACGCTACCGCCGGGATGATCGCCTTGACCTGATGCGCGCTCTCCCACATGAGCTGAGCCGTTGCGCTTGCCGATTCGCCGGCGGCTGCGTTGTCACGGCCCCACATTTCTACCGTAACCTTCTGGCCGGCCTGAAGCTCGATCGGATCCGACCGGTACTCGTTTAATCGGTAGACGTCCCAGCGATCGATCGCGAGCTGGTCGTTGATCCACAATTTGACGCCGTCCTCGGTAGCGGCATAGAAGCGATAGGCCTCGGCAAAGGCAATTTCCAGCTCGCCTCGCCAGCGGACCGAGAAGTCATCGTCGTTGACGACACCCGGCTCAGGCGACTGCGTACCCCAGGCGAAGTCAATGACGGGATCGAGGCGAGTCAACACCGGCTCGCCCGTAATGCTTGCGTTGTTGAAGTATTCACCCTTGAGTCCGCCGCCGGCGCCGGCCGTCGTGAAGCTCCAGAGGTTGCCGGTATGGGTTTGCGCGCCGTCGAACTCGTCGACTCGCCAGTAATATGTGGTCCCCGGCTCAAGCGCCCCAGGGTCGTATGTCGCTGGCGTCTGCGACGTCCCGCCCATGGCGCCGGTAACGTCACCGGGGTTGTTGCCGAAGTAGACAGTATGCAGTTTGGCCCCTATGCCCGGCGTCCAGTTGAGCGTCAAATCCGTTCCGAGGAACTTCGCCCCGTCGGCCGGGTCCGGTTCATACGCCTCTTTTGGCGGCACGGTGAAGCTCCAGACCTCGCCTTTCCACGGGCTGCCGGGCTCGGCCGGATTGACCTCATCAATGCGCCAATAGTAGGTCGTGCCGAGTTGCAGGCCCTCCGGAGCCGGAAAACCGGGGAACCCGACAACTTGGGAGTTCATGGTTACATTGCCCACGAATGTTCCCTCTGCTCCTTCGCCGATGGCGTCGAAATCGGTGCCGAAGTACACGTCGTGAGAAACAGCAAGGTCTCCGGCGCCCCATTTGAGGTTGGCCCAGGTGGCTTCCAGCCTGGAGCGGTTTTTCGGCTCCGGTCCGTACGCCAGAGGATTGGGTTCACCCTCCATGATCTTGACGATTTCCTCGGCAGTGAGCGGCCGATTGTAAATTCGAAAGTCGTCGATTGGGCCGGGGAACATTCTGCCCATCCGCTGGTCGAGCGTGCCCAGCCATATCTCACCGAGAGGACCCTGGAACAGGTTAGTCTCCGGCAGTCTTCCTGCTTCCTGGCCGTCGACGTACAATATCATTTCGCTTTCGGTCTGGACCGTTGCGGCATGATGCCAGACGCCATCGTCGTAGGTTTCAGTGGAGACGATATCGGAGCCCCCTCCGGAAGCAAAGGGAAAGCGGTGCAGATTACGCAGTGTGCCGTCTGGGTTGATTTCCAGAAGAACACCATTTACTCCAGTAGGCCCTTTTGCCGAGAGGACATCTCTGTCTCCGGAGCCGCCATCGACCCTGAACCAGATGGCCATCGTGTACAACGGCAGCTCATAGTACGTCCCGTCGATGAGGATATGGTCGTCGGTCCCGTCGAGTACCATGATGCCCCTGTGATCGGGATCGGTGCCCCAGGTTGGACCGTCGAGGAGCACTGCATCATTGCCGTTGCCGCTTTTGTCTCGGGCGACGTCTCCCGCATCCTCATCGAACGTCCACCATCCGACGAGGCTCGGATCGACCCCTGCTTCCGCAGGGGCAGGCTGACCCTGCGCCGCTGAAGTCAGGGCCAGAGATGAGACTAATAGAAACGATACCAGGTAAGTCAATTCTCCACGCATAGCGGACCTCCTCTAAAATGAAAAACCCAAATAAATGCGGTGTCTCCAACAGCCGAGTACCCGCGAATCCTATACACCTTATTTATACCAGATCAATGACCCCGCCGTCAAGTAAAACTCCAGGACTTTTCATTGATTTGTAGCTTCAGACGTGGTATAAATGTACGTAGATCCTCGATTCTGGATTCTCGCGAGTATCGAGCATTATGCATCGAGAATCGAGTATCTTGGATCGAGTATCCGACGTTTGGAGCATTGTCATGAGTGAGCGAAGAGGTTTTACACTGATTGAGCTTCTGGTGGTGATTGCCATCATAGCGCTGCTGATGGCGGTATTGATGCCGGCGTTGCAGCGGGTAAGGAGACAGGCTAGAAGCGTTGCGTGCCTGAGCAGGCTCAAACAATGGAGCCTGTACTTCGCAATGTACGCCGAAGACCACAATGGCCGATTCATGGCGGGCCACACGGCCCAACCTCAGGCCAACCGATGGGTCAGTGCAATGGGGGACTACTACAAGTGGGACGACGAATTTACCTGTTGTCCGAATGCCACCAAACCGTGGGTCGATAAGAATGGCGTCAGTTCAGGGGCCGAGGGAACGGATGTCGGAGTGACTATGGCCTGGGGCTACATGAACCAGGATCACTGGGTCAAGCCGATAAAGGGCAGCTACGGGATCAATGGCTATTGTGTTGATATCCAGGCTGGCAGGGAACCTCGCGGGCAGGCAAGCTGGTACTGGCGAGGACCGAATGTTGCGGGGGCCGCGTACGTGCCCCTGTTTCTGGGGGCCCAGCGTTATAATGGTGTCGTGGACTCGGTAGATGCCCCTCCGGTGTTCGATGGCCAGGGGTGGGCTGACGGCGGTGGCGGGCGGATGTTACGTTACTGCTTGAACCGGCACGATGGTTTTGTGAACGGGCTTTTCATGGACTTCTCCTCGAGGAAAATAGGCCTCAAGGAGTTGTGGACGTTCAAGTGGCATCGACTGTACGACACGAGTGGTCCCTGGACAACTGCAGGCGGTTGCCAGCCGAGCGACTGGCCGGAATGGATGAGGAGTTTCAAGGATTACTAACCGCAGCTACGGGGTAGAGCAAGGGCGATTTTGCGAATTCAATTCATGGGGATTTCTGTATGCGAATGTCTGGGTCTGTCAAGAGTGACGATAGCAGGATTTTGGGTAAACTGTGTTTTGAGACCATTGTTCTCGTTGCTGTATCTGTTTCGACGGCTGTCTTCGGCGCCGACTGGGAAATGCGAGTCAGCGACAATGCCGCGGTGGAAATATCCCACTCGCAGGTCCCGATCGTTAAGTCAGACTATTGCTTTTGGGGCAAGAACTGGAGTTACGCTGGTGCCAAGGCACAAATGGGGCAATCCCGGGGTTCCGGCAAGACTTTCTCGGGCAACGTCTCGGCGCTCGGTTTGAAGTTCGACGGCACAGTCCGCTCGCTTGCGTCCAACAAGGTGCGCTATACATGGAACATCGAAGCCGGCCGGGACTTAGCAGGGATCATTGGCGGCGGGCTTGAGTTCAGACTGGTCGGTGACAGTCCCTCGCTGGGTGCGAGCGTTTCGGCTCCAACTCTGCTTGCCAACAACACAGGCTGGCGTTGGGAAGTCTCGGAGAGAGGCCCCGTAGTCGTTGAGTTCGACAAGCCCTGCGCAAATGTTTACTTCGAGCGCGGCAGCAAGAATCAAATCCGCGCGATGTTCGTGGGACAGAACTTGTCGAAAGGATCGCACACCGTCTCGATGACTGTAACCTTGCCGGCAGGGGGGACGCTTGCGAAAACGCTGGCCGAGCGTTATGGCCCGGCTGAGACCTCGAAGTGGTATTCCGGGGCATTGCTGCATGACAAGAGTCCGGTGGACCTCAGCTTCCTGAATCACAAACCGGCGGGAAAGTTTGGCTTTGTCAAGGCAAGCGGCGAGACGCTTGTTTTTGAAAACGGTGCCGAAGTACGATTCTGGGGCGGCAACATCGCGGCATACGCGATCTTCGCGGACAAAGAACATATTCTGGCGCAGGCCAAACGCATTGCTCAGCTCGGCTACAACCTGATGAGGATTCACCACCACGACTCGATGGGCTGGGTAGGCAAGACTGTCATAGACCAGTCCCGCAGCGACTCGCAGCATCTGGACGCCGAGGTGATGGATCGGCTCGACTATTGGATCAAGTGCCTTCGCGATGAGGGTGTGTACGTCTGGCTCGATCTACACGTGGGCCGGCTCTTCAAAGAGGGTGACCGCATCGGCGCCGGCTTCGCCGAGATGCAACGTCGCAGCAAAAGAGGCGGCGGCGCCGAGGGCAAGGGATACTGTTACTTCAACGAGCGCATCGAGCAATTGATGAAGGATTTCAATGCGAAGTATATGACCCACGTCAATAAGTATACGTCCCTGGCCTACAAGGACGACCCTGCGATCATGGGCCTGCTGATCACCAACGAGAATGACATTACGAGTCATTTCGGCAACCTGATGCTCGCCGACAAGAACAATCCCCATCACAATCGCGTATTCGAAAGCCAGGTGAGGACTTTTGCTCAACGGCATGGTTTCAAGTTCGACCAGACGGTCCGGACCTGGGAGCCTGGCCCCGGCAAGCTGTTTCTCGCTGACACAGAATACCATTGGAACAGGCGGATGCTTGCTGCTCTGGAGCAGGTCGGGGTGAAGGTTCCGGTTTCGACGACGCAGATGTGGGGCGGAATGTCGCTTTACGGACTGCCCTCGCTAACCGCCGGCGGGATCATCGACGTCCACTCTTATGGCTCTGCCGAGGCTCTCAGCGCCAACCCCAGGTTCAAGGATAATTATGTCACGTATCTCGCCAGCGGTCAGGCATATGGCAAACCGGTCTCGATTACCGAATGGAATGTTCCCTTTCCCAAAGTCGATCGCTTCACGGCCCCTTTGTACGTGGCCAGCATATCGGCGCTGCAGGGCTGGGACGCCCCCATGATTTATAATTATTCGCAGCGCACGTTCGGCAAACCATCCCGGCAGGGCACCTGGTCTACGTTTTCCGATGTCGCCATCACGGGGATGATGCCCGCCGCGGCGTTGCTGTATCGGCAGGGGCATCTCGCCGATGCGGCGAAAAGTTACTGCATCATGCTGGGCAAGCAAGAGCTTTATATCAAGAGCAGCCACCCGAAAAATATGGCCTCTCTGCGAACGCTCGTCGAGCAGAGCAAAATCACAATCGGCCTGCCCGATACCAGGGAACTGGATTGGGACGAACAGACGAAGGTCCGAGGAGCGACCACGGTGATTACCGACACTGACAGAGATTTCATATCTGCCGGCCGCAACTTCGTGCGCTCCGACACCGGTGAGCTTACCCGCAACTGGGTCAAGGGCTATCAGATCATCGACACTGACAGGACTCAGGCCGTCCACGGATGGGTGGGCGGCGAGAACCTGCGACTAAAACAGACCAGCTTCGACATAACAACACCCAAGGCGGCGGTTGCAATTTCCAGTCTTGATGGCGAAGCAATCGGCAAATCTCAAAAAGTACTAATCAGTGCAGTCGCCCGAGCAGTTCCTTCGCCCGGTGGCAGGATGCCAATGCTGTCCGAGCCGGTTGAGGGCCGAATTCGAATTGCAGGTCCGCGAGGATTGAAGCTAATTCCGCTGGCTGGTGACGCCAGCAGACTGCGCGCACTCAAGGCCGAATACGCCGACGGCAAGTATTCTGTTGAGCTTGGGGCAAAGTCCGGAACGCATTGGTTCATGCTGGCCGCTGAGGACTAGCAATTCCCATGCGGGCCGTACTTTGCCTTCTTGTTCTCGGCGAACTTCTCGCACGCGGCGTCGATAGCCCGGAGCATCTGCTCCGTTGAGAAGCCGGAGGCGTTGCGGGCGGCTGTGATCATCGTCTGGCATTCGTTGGAGTCCATGAATCGCGTTGACTCCAGCAACCGAGACTGGTCCTCCCTGAGGACTGCGAGAAAACCGTGTTTGTCCGCGTGGATCAGATCGCCGGGCCTGACGGTCCGCCCGAACACTTCCACCTGACAATTCCAGCGCACGGGGTGGCTGTAGGCGTGTCCCACACACAGGCGTTTTGCGATTGCCTTGAATCCTACGGTGTGTATTTCATCGAGGTCTCTGACCGCACCGTCGGTTATTGTTCCTATGCATCCCAGGGCTTTGTGAATACCACTGTTTACTTCACCCCAGAATGAACCATACGTTTGCGGCTTGTCCAGGTCCTGCACAACTACGATCTTGGGTCCTGGCAGCGACCCGACGTATCGCCTGTACTCGCTCCATGCGTTGGGGTTTTGTTTGCGGTGCTCAGCATTGCTCGGCTCGACCACCACCGTCACCGCATAACCGGCCATAGGACCCATCTGCGGGGTGAAGTCACGGCACTCTTCTATGTTGAATCCATCCTTGCCGGCATCCGATTTTGTGATCTGTTCCCAGCCGTTATAGACTGCCGGCGTGTTCCATCGCTGCAATTCCAGAAGTTCGGCATTAGATAAAAGGCGATCATCGGGGTGTTCCATGTCAATCCTTCCTTTCTTGAAATAGGCCACGTTTGCCGATATATTTACAGCACAATGAAAGGAAAATCAAAATGCAAAGTGCAAAATGTGGTAAGAAAATCAAAGATCAAGATGTAAAATGCAATCCCGGCGCGCCGGGATTGATCTTTAATTTTTGATCTTTGCATTCTTGTTCTTAAGGAGACTGGCAATTGAATCAAATACACATCGCAAAGATTTCCTCGCAGTTATCACTGAGACCCAACCAGGTGGAGGCGACAGCCGAACTGCTCGACGGCGGAGCTACCGTGCCGTTTATCGCCCGATATCGTAAGGAAGCCACGGGCAGCCTGGACGAAGTCGCCGTTATGGCTATACGGGACAGGCTGAGTCAGTTGAAGGAGCTGGATGACAGGCGCGGATCAATAATCAAGTCGCTCGAAGAACGTGAGCTGCTTACCGAAGAGCTCAAAGAGCAGATCGCCCGCGCCGAGACGATGACCATCCTGGAGGATATCTATCTGCCCTACAGGCCCAAGAGGCGAACGCGGGCGACGATTGCGAGGGAGAAGGGGCTGGAGCCTCTGGCGGAATTGATTCTCGCCCAGGACCGGGCCCTCGACCCGGCAGGCGAGGCGGAGGCCTTTGTCGACCAGAGCAAGGGGGTCGAATCTGCCGAGGACGCTCTGGCCGGCGCCAGGGACATTATCGCCGAGTGGGTCAATGAGGACCAGACGGCGCGAGGCAGGATTCGCCGGCTGTTCTCGCGGGAAGGCTCGTTCAGGACCTGCGTTGTCAAGGGCCAGGAGGCCGACGGCCGCAAATACGAGGACTACTTCGACTGGGCCGAACCTGTTGCCAAGGCGCCGTCGCACAGGATATTGGCCATGCGCAGGGGGGCAAGGGAGGGCTTTCTTAGATTACGGGTGGAAGTCCCCGAAGAACAGGCCCTGCGGATACTCGATGATTTGTTTGTCAAAGGACACTCGGCTTGCTCAGCGCAGGTGAAAGAAGCTGCTTGTGACGGATACAAGAGGCTTCTGTCGTCCTCGATGGGAACGGAGATTCTCGCTGCGACGAGAGAGCGGGCCGACTCCGAAGCTATAAGAGTCTTCGCGGACAATCTGCGCGAACTGTTGCTGGCGCCGCCGCTGGGGCGCAAGAACGTGCTGGCAATCGATCCGGGATTCCGCACGGGGTGCAAAGTTGTCTGTCTCGACAAGCAGGGCCAGTTGAAGTGTTCCGACGTTGTCTATCCCCACCAGGGCGATCGCGTGGCCGCATCCGGCGCGTCGAAAATAACGTCTCTTTGCAAACAGTATGACATCGAAGCAATTGCGATAGGCAATGGGACCGCGAGCCGCGAGACCGAATCTTTTATCAGGGGCATCCAACTGGGCAAAGACATCCCCGTGGTGATGGTCAACGAAAGCGGCGCCTCGATTTATTCGGCTTCGAAGGTGGCCCGGGAGGAGTTTCCCGATCAGGACGTGACAGTCCGCGGGGCGGTATCCATCGGGCGCAGACTCACCGATCCTCTCGCCGAGCTGGTGAAGATCGACGCCAAGTCGATCGGAGTCGGTCAGTACCAGCACGACGTGGACCAGTCGATGCTGAAGCAGAGCCTCGACGATGTCGTGACCAGTTGCGTCAATAGTGTTGGCGTCGAGGTGAACACGGCCAGCAAGCAGTTGCTGACGTATGTTTCCGGGCTCGGGCCGCAATTGGCTCAGAATATTATCGCCTACAGAAACGAAAACGGCCCGTTCACATCGCGACGGCAGCTCAAGAAGGTTCCGCGTCTCGGGGCGAAGGCCTTCGAGCAGGCGGCGGGTTTCCTGAGAATACGGGACGCCGCAAATCAACTCGATTCGAGTGCCGTGCATCCCGAGAGCTATCGCATCGTCGCTTCGATGGCTTGTGACGTCGGCGGCTCCGTTGCGGAACTGATGGCCGACAACTCGCTTCGAGCCAAAGTCCAATTGCAGAACTATGTCTCCGAAACTGTCGGGCTGCCCACGCTGAACGATATCATGCAGGAGCTGGCCAGGCCGGGAAGGGATCCCCGTGAGCAGTTCGAGACATTCAGCTTCGCCGACGGTGTCGAGAAAATCGAGGATGTCGAGGTCGGCATGAGGCTGCCGGGGATTGTCACCAACGTCGCAGCCTTCGGGGCGTTCGTGGATATCGGAGTGCACCAGGACGGCCTTGTGCATATCAGTCAACTGGCGGACCACTTCGTTAAGGAGCCTTCTGACGTAGTGAAGGTGCAGCAGAAAGTTACCGTCACAGTGCTCGCCGTGGATATTGCAAGGAAGCGAATCAGTCTGTCGATGAAAGAGTGAAGAATGAAGAATTGAGTCCACTCCAAAAACGGTTAGCCACTAATCTTCACGAATTTTCACCAATACTTTCTTCTGTTATTGTGCGTTTTCGCGGCTAACTTCTTTTATTTCGTGGCCGTTCGTGTTAATTCGTGGCTTTGTAGACCAGACCCAGAATTGCAGATTCTACATTCTACGTTCTAGATCCGAATGCGGCTCCCATTCTTCTCCGACAGCTCTTGCAGCCGCAGAGGCCTGTACATCTCAGGTGCGATACCCCGGCGAGATCTATCGTCTCTATTAGTCGTGCTCCTTTGGCCTTGATCTTGCGCAAAGCCATCTTCCCCTTTCTCCTGTTATGTGAACCCAGCGCGTCGACTACGACCCTGACGTTTTTGCCCCGATGCAGCAGCCCGATAGCCGTTGCAGCGACGGCGTCTTCGGTGCCTGCTCCGATTAGGATGAACTCGTTTGCCAGCAGCTCGCTGAGCAGTCTGTCTATCGTAGGCTCGTCAAATGGATCAATGCAGCGTTTGTGCAGAATGACCTGGCTGTATGTGCGCAACAAATCCGCCGGCAGGGTGTTTCTGGTATCCGGCGGAAAACTCACTCGATTTTTCAGCAAGGTGTACGGTATCTTCCTTTGTCCGGCGGTGCCGTCGATGCAGTAATGGATCAGGCTGCTGCCGTTATTGTTTGGATGAACCTCGGCGGTCGAAATTATAGGGACATTCTTATGTCTGGCCCAGGCCATCACCCTGCGGATATTGGCCAGAACCTCAGCGTGATCGCTTACGCAGGCGCTGCCCTCGGCGAGTAAGAAATCGCGCTGCGTATCAATATCCAGCAGAATGTGTCTTCGTCTTCTCTTGCGTAATTGCAGAATCATTTTTCCGATCTCCGTTGCCTGGAATTTCCCACCACCAGACTCGCCCCCGAGATATGTCAACTGTTCCTTACGTGCCTATAGGCTTCTACATAAAAGTGCCACTTCGCATCGCGCGCGCAACGTTCTTTTTTGCTTTCTACGTCGATATTCAGGGCTTGTTAGTCTTTCAGGATAAAACAGATCAACTTAATGGCCAAACGCTAACATTGGCGACTGGGCGAGTTGAGTTGTGAGGCCTTGCTTGAGGAAATGGGTAATGATGGGCGAGGTATCTAAGGTTTGCCGTCCTTGACATACTTGTCCAGCCAATCTGTCATCTCCCGGAGCATGTGCATTATAGATTCGCGTGCGCGATAGCCATGGTTTCTTGTGTGACAAAGTAAGGTATCAAGGACGCTCAGGAGACGCAGGCGAGATATGTCTGCTGAGAAATAGGTTGAGGACACTTGTGGGGTTGCGTATACTCTGGACCGTTGCCTGAACAAGAATTGTTCCATTGATATCCACTGAAAGGAGAGACAATGAATCGCAGTAACCCCGGCATCCTCGCCCGAATCAGAAACGCTGTCTATGCCGTGCTGTTAGTACCGTGTATTCTGGCGTCTGCCAACCTCCGTGCCGCTTCGGTTACCGTTCTGGTCGATAGCAAGAGTCCTCAGGCGGTTTTCGGTTGCGAAGATATCGAGAAATCGCTTCAGACAAGAGGGCACAGCGTCAAGCTGGTCAGCCTCGCACTTCTGGAAAGAATCACCGATGAAGTACGCGTCGTGCTTTGTCCTGTCTCCGACGAAAATTGCGCTCGTGCGATGAAGTCGCAGCGAGCAAAGCGTCCGGGTTCTCTCAGCGGTGAGGGATACAGTATTCGAACAAGTTCCAAAAATGGGCAGACCACCTACTGGGTCGTAGGTGCAGATGCGGCCGGCGTCATGTACGGCAGCTTGGAATTGGCCGAGGTAATCCGAGTCGACGATCTTGCCGGAATAAAAGACGTAGACCACAATCCCTATATGGCTATGCGCGGCACCAAGTTCAACTGCCCTCTTGATGTTCGAACGCCCAGCTATACCGATGTCTGTGACGCGGCGCAGAACAATATTATCGAGATGTGGAGCTTCAACTTCTGGAAGGAGTATATCGACAGTCTCGCGCGTTACAGATACAACTACATTTCATTGTGGTCGCTGCATCCCTTTCCTTCTCTGGTCAAAGTGCCCGACTATCCCGACGTGGCGTTGGATGATGTCAAGCGGTCAAAGGTCAAGTGGAACGAGTATTATTCTCTCATGGGCAAAGGTTTCGACGCCCGCGAGATTATGGAGAATCTCGAAACGCTCAAGAAGATAACAATCGACGAGAAGATCGATTTCTGGCGGCAGGTCATGCGCTACGGCAAGCAGCGCAACGTCGATTTCTATTTTGTCACCTGGAACATCTTTGTAAACGGTACCGAGGGCAAGTACGGCATCACCGACAGCATCGACAATGAAACCACAGTCGACTATTTCCGCAAGAGTGTGAAGCAAATGTTTCTGACATATCCCGATCTGGCGGGCGTTGGTCTGACCACTGGTGAGAACATGCCAAAAGCCTCTTTCGAGCAAAAGGAAGACTGGGCATTCAGGACGTATGCCCAGGGTGTGCTCGATGCCGCCGGGGCCCAGCCCGGACGCAAGATGACCCTCATTCACCGCCAGCACATGACCGGGGCAAAGGACATCGCTCGCAGGTTCAGACCTGTGATTGATCACGAGGACATAGAGTTTATCTTCAGCTTCAAGTACGCAAAGGCGCACGTGTTCAGCTCGACTACGCAGCCGTACCACTCTGGGTTCGTCAAGGACATCCAGGAAGAGGGCGGCCTCAAGACAATCTGGACGCTCCGCAACGACGATGCCTATCACTTCCGCTGGGGTGCTCCCGATTTTGTGCGCGAGTTCATACAGAATATTCCTTATGATGTCTCCCGCGGTTTCTACTACGGATCGGATCAGTACATCTGGGGCCGCGAATTCATGAGCACCGAGCCTGATACGCCCCGACAGATCGAGATAGTCAAGCACTGGTATCACTGGATGATGTGGGGCAGGCTCGGCTACGACCCGGATGTGAGTAACGAACGCTTTGTCAAAATACTTCAGCAGCGATATCCAGATGTTTCAGGCGAGGCCCTGTTCACTGCCTGGCAGAATGCGTCTATGATCTATCCGAAGACCACGGGATTTCACTGGGGCTCGCTGGATTTTCAATGGTATATAGAGGCCTGCAAGAGTCACCCGGGATACGCCCGAACGGAGACGGGGTTTCACGATGTCAATCGTTTCATCACTCTCGGGCCGCACGCGGGGACGGACAATATTTCCATCGGCGACTACGTCAAGAATCTTGCCGAAGGCAGGGAAATGTCCGGCACGACGCCTATCGAGGTGTCGGATCAGATTCACGCTCACGCGGACAAGGCGTTGGAGATTCTCGAGGGGCTGGATCCCGGGGCCAACAAGGAACTGAGATTGACGCTCGGAGATATCCGGGCAATTGCTCTGTTGGGCAAGTATTACGCACACAAAATACGCGGCGCTACGGAAATCTTGCTCTTTGGAAACACCGAGAAGCAAGAGCATCAGGACGCCGCCGTTCGTGAGCTGAACCGGGCCGCTGCGTACTGGC
Source organism: Phycisphaerae bacterium (assembly GCA_016782865.1). Lineage (GTDB taxonomy): Bacteria > Planctomycetota > Phycisphaerae > Sedimentisphaerales > Anaerobacaceae > SG8-4. The sequence continues at coordinate 2,659 of JADHXR010000129.1, read as the reverse complement.
GTTGGTACACATCCGTGGCTCTCGGTCAATACAAGGACCCCTTGTGGACGAACAGGGTGGGCCGCGTCAATTGGCGTGACCTTCTCAACGAAGTTCTGAAGGATGTGACGATTGCCGGTGGCACGCCGAGTTTGAGATCAATGTCTCCCACACCGGGAGGGACGATTCTGGAGGCCGAGGACGCCGTTTCTAATAGTTCTCGAAAAGCGACGAAAAGCGGCGGGTATACGGGAACCGGATACCGCCAGTTCAGCGATGCCGCAGGAAGAAGCTGGTTGGAGTGGACCTTTGATGCGCCCGAGGCGGGGGCATACGTTCTCGAGATACGTTATGCTTTGACGGGGCAGGGCCAATATCCCGGCAACATGAGGGTCAACGGCAAAGACGCGGGCAGCATTATCTTATGGACCACGGGCGGCGAATCCACCTGGGCCTGGGACAGAAAGCCCGTGATGCTCCGCAAGGGCAAGAATGCCATTCGACTCACGATCGAGAACGCGGTGCTCATCGACCATTTGAACGTATTGTAGCACGAACTTGAAACCACAGACGTTGTCCTGAGCGGAGTCGAAGGATCTCGCGGATTTTCGTAGATTCTTTGGCCACAGAGGGCACTGAGAACTCAGAGAAATAGTATTGTCGTCCCTGCGAAAGCAGGGACAATAATCAATAATCAATTGCAAGGCCCACTGATTCTTCAATAGAGCAAAAAAAAGCGACTCATGCAAAGATTTACATGAACCGCTATGATGAGCCAAGCGTTCAGAATTTTGTCAGTTGTTTCTTGCCGGTCCCTTAATACACAGCCTGCGCCAATCCCCTATCAAGCAGTTCTTGATTAAGGTATAGGCCATCAGAACAAATACGTTCATATGAGCTTACACCCGGCAAATAGTGGTTTTCTAATGGGCAGCAACTCTACGTGCTGAGTCCAGGTCAATTTTGCAGCCGGCTGCAATATCTCTTCATGGGCACAGTAAAACCGTCGCATATTGTAGAGATTTCTCCTAGAGAATCCACTGCCCAAGCTCTCAGACAGATCTTCCGAAAGGCGTGCTAGAAGATGTTCTCCGTAGATCGCGCTCGTTTCGCCTTGCTGCTCCTGCTCCACGATTCGCTTGCCGATCTGCCAATAGGCCTCAACTAAGGCCCGGCGAGCGCGATCATACAACTCTGTAATGTCCTCAACCAATTGCCGATAGGTGTTTTTCTGAAGATTCTTTTTCATGGCCTGATTCCTGAACGAATAGTGAATAGCTGCCTTCGTGTCGTGACAACTAAATCATAAGCCCTCCATCGGAGACGTTGATTCTTGGATCAAAACCAATCCTAAACTTATTTGATAAGGGCAGGCCCCGCGAAGCCCTGCGAGTTTGAACTCTTGTTGAGCATTCCTGGCGTAGGGCCTATCCTGGCACTCACCATCATGTTAGAAACAGGCACCATTGATCGCTTTAAGAAAGTTGGTGACTTCACTTCATATTGCCGATGTGTCCGGGCAAAGAGACAGTCCAATGGAAAATCGAAAGGAAGCAACAATAGCAAGAATGGTAATCCTCATCTGGCCTGGGCCTTTGTAGAGGTCGTCCACCATGCTATCCGAAGGTCTCCTCAAGCTAAGAAATTCTATGATCGCAAGAAATCGAAACGTAACGGCGCATTGGCAACCAAAGCACTGGGTGCCAAATGGAGTAAGGGAGCATACTATGTAATGAAACGACAAGAACCGTTTGATCTTAAGCGACTCTTTTCATGACAATGATGCGGCAGTCGATCTTGTTTTGGGGTTGGCTAAAACCTATTAGGTCTGATTGGACGGCTGCTGCATCTGTCACTTAAGAGACGAAATGACTCAGGTTGATTGAAAACTCTTTCGCCCGTGCACTGAGTCACCAAGGTTTGACTATCCGTTGTTGCGGATAAGTCACAAGGTCTGTTATGTTCATCTTCTGGGTGAACAACGCTTGAACAGTGTACGGTACTGACGTCGTTCTGGTCCGCGAATGGCGGATGAGGCATGGCCATGGTGTGGTATCATTACACACGGGTCAATCGCTAAGATCCAGATGGGTGACTGTACGAAAGATCGTCTTGTCTATAACAAGCTGTCTTTGAATACTTAACAGTGAACGTCGCAGGTGTGAAATAAGCCATGAAGCCCGAGCATTTCAGTAAAATTAGTGTCACGTATAAAATGACTGACAAAAAGGCTAAGCCGAAAAGAAAAAGATCTTTCGGCTCAGAGATACTGTATTTATTCTTGACAGGAACCTATATGGGTGACCCTGCGCAGCAGCCTGGATAGGGATTGCCAATGCCGAGTGTCACAACCGGCTACTATGTTCATAATTGATTTTACCATCGTTTGTTAGATCTTGTCATAAAGGATGGGTACTAGAACGCCGCAGAGAATGATGATAAAACCACCTCCTATACTGGTTGAGAAACGGGCAAAAGGCATTAAGGCCATACGACGTGAGGCGGACAGCACGGCGACGTCACCAGTCCCACCCATGTTTGCCATGCAAAGGCCGGCCGTGATCGCGGATTCGATGAAGTTAAAGCCTACCAGACGTCCGGCAAAACCGGCACCGAGAATGGCTGCCAGTACCACACAAGCACAGAGTACAATGTAGGTAGGTGTGATGGCATCGATAAC
>JADHXR010000128.1 GCA_016782865.1 Phycisphaerae bacterium | reverse complement strand
AGGGATTGCTGGCCCGCTTGGAGACTGTGCAAAGCTCCGGCCACAATGTCAGGGCCAGAAATTCCGGAGAGAGAGGAACACCTTTGAACTTGCTGGTGGTCGAGCCGGCAAATAAAGAAAGATACCTGTTCTCCAGTTCAAAGGTCTTCAACTTATCTTCACGTTCATCCTTTTCACAAGCCCTACTGTGGCGGACTATCGCTTTGCGGCCCTCCAATACATGTCGGTAAGTTTTAGCCTTGTCCAGAATAGAAATTCGCTCTTGGCTGAGAAGGTTGTGCCGTAAGCTGAATTGTGTTATCAGCTTCGGTCTCTCAATACAAATCTCAGGCACCGCTTTGAAATAGTCTTCTCTGAGTTTGGCTACACGCTCGGTAAGACGAATCTTCTCCCATACGCAATCTTCCGGCATAGTGTTCATCTCCTTTCAAATGACCGGTACGGTCATCCCAAATAGAAGTATAACAGCTTGTCAGTTCACAGTCAATCACAGCAAGCACGGGATATCAAGAATATGCTCGCCATTTTTCGCCCCAAGAACGAGGTTCCGTAAATTTCTTGAACAGACTCCTGACAAGATTTGGCCCAAGTGACCCGAAGTATCAGCAACCGGATAAAGACATTTGCTACCTTTCAGTTGCCGTGCAGGCGTTTCTGAGCCTGAAGATGTCGATGGTTTTTCTGTGAAATTGTTGGAAGAATAGACAATATCTGAGCCCGGGAATAATAGTGGCTTAATTTCGCTCTTTGATGCTGGGCACTGGCTTGATATAGTGAGTGGTAATTATGAAGAACACTCTTGAGAAACAGCGTGCTTTTTTCAGAAGCGGAAAGACGAAGCCTTTCAAGTTTCGCACTGACATGCTTAATAGGTTGGGCGAAGCTATTTCACATTTCGAAGGAGACATCCTTGAAGCATTAAGAAGAGATTTGAACAGATCAAGCGTTGAGGGATATATTACTGAGATTCATCACTGCCTGGCTGAAATCTCTTTCGCACTTAGAAGGCTGAAAAAATGGATGAGGCCACAGAGAGTTGGTGGGTCGAAGTTACTTCCCCTGTCTAAAGGTTTCGTCGTTTCTGAACCGCTCGGAACATGCTTGATTATCTCTCCGTGGAACTATCCCTTTTCCCTTGCGATCTTGCCTCTCATTGCCTCGGTGGCGGCTGGAAACTGCACAGTCATAAAGCCATCGGAAATTTCAAAGAATACCGAGACAGTGATCTTTGAAATGGTATCCAAATATTTCGATGAAAAGTACATTTCTGTGATTTGTGGCGGCCCGGAGGTTTCACGAGAGTTGCTGAAAGAAAGATTCGACTATATGTTCTTTACGGGTGGAGAAGCCGTTGGCAAAATCGTGATGAAGGCAGCAGCAGAGAATGTGACGCCCGTCACACTTGAACTCGGAGGAAAAAGCCCATGCATCGTTGATGAAGACTGTGATTTCCGGAAGGCCGCCAGGAGAATTACCTGGGGCAAGTTCTTGAATGCGGGCCAAACGTGTGTCGCTCCTGACTATCTACTTGTACAAGAGAACGTGAAAGACAAATTAATCAAGGGAATACAAAGATGCATTTTGGAATTCTATGGTGAGAACCCACAAGATGGCGGAGACTACGGGAGAATCATCAATGAGAATCATTTTGACCGGCTGAATGAACTCCTGAAGGAAGGAGAAGTCATTTTCGGCGGAAAGACGAACCGCGAAAGACTCTATATTTCTCCGACCTTGATTGAAGAAATCCCTGAAGATGCGACAATCATGAAAGAAGATATCTTTGGACCGCTCTTGCCAGTTCTGGAATTTGGCCATGTTTCAGAGGCGGTCGATTTTATTAACGGAAGGCCCAAACCTCTGGCCCTTTACATATTCTCCCGTAGCAAAGATTTTCAGCGAAAGATCGTTTCTGAAACTTCATCGGGGGGGGTCTGCATAAATGACACAATCGTTCATTTGACCGCGCCGAGATTGCCTTTTGGAGGCGTAGGAAATAGTGGTTTCGGCAAATATCACGGAAAAGCCGGATTTGATACGTTTTCAAATCAGAAAAGTGTTCTTCGTCAGACTTTGCTTTTTGATGTTCCAAGAAGATTTCCACCGACTGACGATAAGAGCCTGAAGCTCTTGCGGGCAATCTTGAAGTGAATGTCTTGATCGAAGGCAAACCAGCCAGAGCCAATTGGTCAACCATTGATATCCTGTTTTCAGCCCCGGTGCAATAAGCCACTCAAAGTGGATGGACCAATCTCTGGGAGGATTTTGACTAACAGCAGCGTCTTGTTCAAGGGAGAAACTACGGGGCCTCTTTGGGCGTTAAAGGACAGCGCACGGTCGGTGATCAGGTCGGGGAAGTAGTCGCCTCGATGGAACACCTCTTCGGTTCCCTCGTAGAGATCGTGATAGCCCGCGGCGTGCAATTGGTAGTGGACGTAGTTGTCGATGAAACCGTTGCGGATGCCGAAGAACTCGTCGAAGCCCTGCTCGGTCGGTCCGTGGTCGCGGTGGGCTCCCAGATGCCACTTTCCGAAGAGCCCCGTGCGATAGCCGGCTTTCGCAAGAGTCTCGGCGATCGTGACCTCGCTGCGGAACATGTTCAGCTCCTTGGGGCCGCGCATCTTACCCTGCATCCACGAGTTCACGTTCGACCGCTGGGGATACCGACCCGTCATGAGCATGGCTCTTGCGGGGCAGCAAACGGTGTGTGCGTAAGCCTGCGTGAAGCGCACGCCGTTAGCAGCAATTCTGTCAATCGCAGGCGTGTGCAGGTCCGTCGAGCCGAAACAATTGGCATCGAGAGTGCCCTGGTCGTCCGTCAGGATAAAGATAACATTGGGACGTCGAACGCGCTGGCCGAAGGAACAGCGGCTGAGAACCGCACCACTAAAAACGGCCGCACCGATAGTCTTGAGGAAATCGCGTCTTGTTTGATTAGTTATATTCATGTCGTCGTCTTTCACGGTTAATCGGCTTGGCGTATAGTCCTGTTTTCTGGTGCACTCCGCCCGGACTCCTGATAGGCTTTGAGAAGCCTGGTCAGCGAAGCGACAATCTCCGGATGGTTGTCATATTCGTTGACCGCTTCCGAAAGGTCGCGACCGAGATGATAAAGCTGCCCGGGCGGCTTGTCCGGATCGTACGGGATGTTCTGCGTCGCGACGCCCCCGCTTGTCTGGCTCAGGATGAGTTTCCAGTCGTTCTCGCGAATTGCGAATGTCCTGAGAAAGCTGTCGTTCACCAGGGCTTCGCGCACTACCTGCCTGGGCCTCTTGTCCAAAAGAGCACCCAGGACGCTGAAGCTGTCCTCGCCGGCGTCGGCCGGCAAGTCGATTCCGAAGAAATCCGCAAATGTAGCGAGCAAATCGGTCAGGGTTACAAGCGCCCTGCTCTGCGAACCCGCGCGGATCCTGCCCGGCCATCGGGCGAGCAGCGGAACGCGCGAACCACCTTCATGTACATCGGTCTTTTGACCGCGGAGCGGCCCGTTGAGCTTGTGGCCCATGATCGTCGCTGAGTTGACCACCTCGCGATAGGTTTGAATCGCGCCGTTGTCACTGGAGAACATGACCAACGTGTTGTCCGCAAGTCCTTTTTGATCGAGCGCATTGAGCAGCTCGCCCACGGACCAGTCGAGCTCCAGAAGAAAATCACCGTAGGCGCCGATGGAACTCTTGCCCCTGAACCGGGCGTTCGGGCGGATTGGCCCGTGGATGTTGCGATGGGCGAAATAAAGGAAGAACGGCTGATCGGCGGATTGCTCTCGAATCCACTTGACCGCTCTTTCGGTCATCATCAGCGCAAGTTCCTCATGCTCATAGCGCGCACTGCGCCCGCCTTCGACGCCAAGATTTGTCGCCAGTCCCAGCCGGGGCCGCTGGCGGTAGTCTTTCTCGAAGCCCGGTCGTTTATCGGGCAGCATCCGGATAGGGTCGTCGGGCGTCAAGGCGAGGACACGATGGTTCTCGATTATGACGTGAGGCAACTGGCCGACGTGGGGAAAGCCCCAGAAATAATCGAAGCCGACTTCGCGCGGTCCGGGGCGAAGCTCGCGATTGTAGTTGGGCCCCAAGACGTCGTCCCAGCCGGGCATCCCCGGCTCGCCGAATCCGAGGTGCCATTTTCCAACACATGCCGTGCGATACCCCTGGCCCTTGAGCAGATCGGGCAGGGTGAATCGCTCGGGGTCGATCAGGAGCGGGTCATTTGACCACACACAGGACGAGGAGGCCCAGGTGCGCCAGGCGTAGCGCCCGGTCAATAGATTGTAGCGGGTTGGTGTGCAGACCGACGCCGGCGAATGGGCATCCGTGAAGAGCCGCCCCTCTGCAGCCAGCCTGTCGATGTTCGGCGTTCGGACCTTGGTCGCTCCGTAACAGCTCAGATCGCCGTACCCAAGGTCATCGGCCAAGATCACGACGACATTCGGACGTCCGGCGTGCCGGGCAAACGAGGCGCCAGTCAGGACCATGCCGCTGAGAACGGCTGCGCCGATGGTCTTGAGAATATTGCGTCTGGTTTGATGGGATTCCTTCATGTCACCATCCTTTATTTCGAGAATCGCAATGTCCAGGTCGCAGCTTTCGTTGCCGATTTTGGCTTGAGGAGAATTCTGTACATGCGGGGTCCCCATATTTCTGCGAGCTTGTCATCGGCCGGAGGGATGCTCTCGGTCTGAGCGGTCAGGACGTCACGATCATATCCAACTGCAAGTTCGATGCCTTCTGCGGGATCTCTCAGGACAAGTCTTCCCGGCTCGCCGCGGACCACTTCGCAGGGTGTGATGAGGTTCTGCGTAATGTCTCGCGACGCTTGTTTCAACGCGAAGGAGTCAACTACCTGAATGTCGGTGCCGCGGTTGAGAAGGACCGTACGGACCCACGTCCTGACGCCGGCTTTGTCGGGATAAGCTGGTGCGATGTCCATTCTGAGCATGGCGCCCGCCTCTTTCGGATTGTATTGCACATCCTTCGAGGCATATTGCCTTCCGGCCTGCTGCATGACGCCATTAATCGTCGGAAGGTTATGAAAAGCCGACTGCATTTCGGGGATTTCGTACCGTCTGCTGCTGAAGGTCTGTCTGGTGTATGTCGGTCTTCCGATGTCGATTATGAACGGGCGGCCGTCCGCGAAAATGATGAAGTTCCCAACATCGTTGTGGTTGTGGCTTTGCCCGTTGTGGCCCGCCCAGCAGGCAACGTACAAACCCTCCGACGAGCCGTCCTTGTGCCGAGCAGCCATCAATTGCATGTCTTCGTGGCCGAGCCAGACGTCACGTACGAGGGGCTGAGAAGACGATTTGGCTGCGAGCAGATTGGGCAGGTTGAACAACTCGTGCAACATCCGCCCGAGCGAACGGAAACTCTTCTCTCCCGCGAACAATTCCTGCTCGGTGAGGCCGAATGTGGCAAGGCTTTTCATCTTCTCATCTTCGATCCGCATCCCGTACCGAAAGACAACATCGCGGTCGATGTCCAGGCGGGCGTCGCAATCGCCGATGTTGGCGAAGTAGTCGCTCGAAATGTGAGCCCGGTAAATGAATCTGCCGATTTCCCGAACCGCCGAATCTTCATAGAGGTCGAAGCGTCCGTCGGTTGCACTGTAAAGCAGTTCGAGATTATCGAACACACTCGCGCCTGCACGTCCCCAATAGCTGGGGCCCTCGTCACAACTTCCATCGGACGGATATGGGACCATAAAGTTGTCGAGGCAGCGCAAGACCTTGTGAACCAGATCCAGCCGACGAGTTTTGTCTTTTTCGACCAGCAGCGCCGCAGCCAATACATTGGAGTTGATCCAGGGGTTCCAGTTGTTGGGACGCCGACCGTCACTTCTGGCGCGAAAAGCCATCCAACTGAAATTGTCACGCTCCAGATAGGGAGTCAAAATGCGCAGATCGATTTCCCTTTCGACACGCTTGCATATTTGCGGCGAGACGGTGTCCAATTGCTCTTTGAGCAGATAGACGGTCCAGGCGAGCGAGCTGGCGGTCTCGGCCGAAAACAAAGCGACGACGGGCTCAGTGACATCGGGCAGCCCCGAGCCGGCAGTTTGCGCCCCGATGTGGGCGGGAAAAGCCCACGAGGATTCTTCGCAGATAGCCCAGACCACATTCGCGACCGAGTCGAGAAAACGCCCATTTGCCTCCATGCACTCAGCGAGCACCAGGCAGTGAAGCATCTTGCGCCGTTCGAGCCAGACGTTCTGATAATTGCTCCGGTTGCCGATGCGCCTGTACTCGAGATAGAGGCTCGCCGGCAGGTTGGGGACATCTTTGCCCAGGAACTCCTCGCCGAGCGTAACAAATTTGTCCCGGATTGTCCCGGAGATCGCAGCCCAGGCGGGGCGGTCTTTCGCCCTTGCGAACGGTCGCCACTCGGTGCGATGGATCAGGATGTCTTGGAGCTTCTGTTTCGGATACGACTCGCTGAGTGAAACGTTCTCACCGATCGCAACCGAACCCAATACCCGGATGCAGACAACAATGGAAAGCGTAATACAACGAACTGAAATTCTGGATCGCATGGCTAACCTCTTTCTTCCGGAAATCTGCCGACTAATCACTGCACGCTCTGCCGATTTTGTCTTCCATCGGAATGTTACCACACGCCGAGTGCACAGGCAAGCTGCGAGGCAGGTATGTTGAGGCATTTGTCACAGAGCTTCTAAGCTTGGTCGGCCCATTGATCAAGAGAGTTGACCTAACACAACCGTGCTACAACCAGAAGGCACGTTATATGCCAATTCAGCAAAAATCCACGCATCATAAGTGTTTTGACACTAAAGAATTATGAAAATCTCAAAAGATGTAAACGTTTTCATAGGAATCGCTGTCCTTCAGTTAGGGTTTGCATGCCTTAAATCGAAAGGATAACATGAGTACCTGATTTGGCAAGCGGTTAGATGTTGTCATTTGAGCCCTGTGCGAATGAACGTACCCTGCAGGCTCCAATAGTGGCCTATGACAAAGTGAAGGAGAACGCAATGTTGAGAAAGACAGGAAATCCAGCCCGGTTGGTTAGTATGTTCTTGTTGATTACTGTGTGTTTCTTGATTCAACCGGCAAATGCTGGAAAGAAAGGATTTGTCACGATAGCGACCCTCGGCCCTTCACCAATAACGGTCAGTGCAAATACTGAGTCTCAGCAAGTAGTCAACAGAGTAATTGCACACTGGAAGCACCATTTTTCCCGTGTGCTGCCTGAGAAGCCCGATCTGATTGTAGTGCCGGAAGCGTGTGATCGACCCCGGGGAATTTCGCCTGACAAACAAAAAGAATACTACCGGGTCCGCAAGAATCAGGTGCGAGATTATTTCGCTCAGGTGGCACGGGACAACAATTGTTATATTGTCTATTCAGCCAAGAGGGCGGTGCCGGACGGAACATGGCGCAACTCCAGCGTTATGATTGACCGAAAGGGCGAAGTCGTCGGCATTTACAACAAAAACCATCCCACCATTGGAGAAAATGATGGGGGGATCCTTGCCGGCAGGGACGCTCCTGTAGTTGAGTGTGATTTTGGCCGGGTCGCTTTTGCTATCTGCTTCGATCTGAACTTTGATGAGATTCGCCTAAAGTACGTCAAGGCCAAGCCGGACTTGATAGTATTTTCGTCGATGTATCACGGCGGCATGATGCAGGCGTACTGGGCCTATTCCTGCCGAAGCCATTTTGTCGGGGCGATTGCCGGCCGTGCCACGCCCTCACAAATCCTCAATCCTTTGGGCCAGGTCATAGCCTCCAATACCAACTATTTTGATTATGCCGTTGCCACAGTCAACCTTGATTGCGCCCTGGTTCACCTTGACGAGAATTGGGAGCGTCTCAGGGCCATGAATGCCAAATACGGCCCGAAAGTCAAGATTACCGATCCGGGCCAGCTCGGCGCCGTATTGATCGCCAGTGAACACGAAAAAGTCAGCATCGACGAGATGATCGATGAATTCGATATAGAATGTCTGGATGATTATTTCGCCAGGTCGTTGGCGCATCGGCTTAAGCCCGGCAACATGGAAAAGTAGATCACCGTAATCACAAATTGTTAGGAATGTAAGAGCGATAAAGGTGTCATATTCGGTTCTCGGCAATCAGTGGAGTGTTTCCTCGGCACAACCTGGGGTAGGAAGAGATTTGAAAATGCGATGTGTCCGTGTCTGCCTACTGTTGACTGTGTTAGTGCATCCGGCGGTCGGCGCCGAGTCTGTGCATCAAAGCTCGCGACAGATTCCGGTTGTACGTGAGGTTGATCTGGTTGTCGTGGGAAGCACCGTTGGCGCAGTGGCGGCGGCCACCGAAGCCGCCAAGCAAGGTGTAAGCGTACTGCTCATAGGCTCTCGTCCATACCTCGGAGAAGATATCTGTGGGACGATGCATCTCTGGCTCGATGAGGGGGAGACTCTGCAAGGTGAGCTGACAAGTCGAATCTTCTCAGATAAGCAGACCACGACGCCAATATGTGTTAAGCAAACGTTTGAGGCGGCGCTGCTTGACGCCGGAGCAGACTTCCTGCTATGTTGTTATCCAACGGATATTCTGGTCGATGATTGTGGCGATCCTGCCGGGGTCGTTATCGCCAATCGGGCCGGACGGCAGGCGGTTGTAGGCAAGGTTATCATCGACGCCACAGACCGTGCCGTTGTCGCCAGGCTGGCCGGTGTCAAGCGACGGCCTTGGGGGTCTGGTAAACAATGCTGCAAACGAGTTGTGCTTGGGGGCAAGTCAATCCGCGGAGCGGTTCCAGCACGACAAATACCATCTGGGACAAAGGCCGAAGGCCAGGAACTCTTCTATTACGAGTACTCACTTGATCTGGATCTGGGTGATGGGAGCTTTCCCGCTCTGGCAGAAGCCGAACAACAAGCGCGCGACGCAACATATCGCGACGGCCAGTTAAGGTCGGCCGAACGGCTGTTCTTTGTTCGGCCCGATTCAATCATTGGAGAACCAACACCGACCGAAAAGCGTACAGGGAACCTGCCTCCTCTGCAGCATTTCAGGGCACAAGGCTGTCGTCGACTCTATGTACTCAGTGGATCAGCCGATGTTCGGCGTGACCAAGTGCAAGCTTGTCTGCGCCCGGACAGGTTCGAGAGGATAGGACGAATGGTCGGCAAGGCAGCAGCGCAGCAAGCGCGGCAGACGGGTACTTTGGTCAATGTGTCCGTTAAGGCCGGTTCTGCGCCGCCGGCCAGTGACGGAGATGTCCGGGAGGTGTTACGTGGACTGCGACCAACTGATCGTCAGACCAAAGCGGTCTCTGCAATCGCTTGTGGCGTGCCCATCCTGGCAGAGGTAGATGTTGTTGTCATCGGCGGCGGAACCTCCGGGGCATGTGCCGCCATCGGTGCTGCAAGGCATGGGGCTGATGTTCTCGTTGTCGAATACCAGGAGGGACTTGGGGGTGTGGGAACCATGGGTCTGATTGGGCGCCCATACCATGGCCAACAACTCGGTTTCACGAAGGAGGTTCCCTTTTGCGACAAGGAGCACAACACGGAATACAAAATGGAATGGTATCGCAACGAGATCCGGAATGCCGGCGGAAGGATCTGGTTGCGGGTACTGGGCTGTGGAGCCTATGTCGATGGAGATGTTGTCAAAGGTGCAGTGGTGGTTACGTCCATGGGGCGCGGAGTGATCTTGGCTGACGTCGTCATCGATGCAACTGGAAACGCCGATGTTGCGGTCGCTGCAGGAGCCAAGTCAATGTTCGGAGGCGATGGGACAAACATCGCTCTGCAAGGAACAGGCTTGCCAATGCGCAGCCTCGGCGCGACCTATGTCAACACGGACTACCTTTTGGTGGACGAATCGGACATGCTCGATGTCTGGCGGGCCTTCGTGGGTACACGCATGACCAGCCCAATGAGTTCGTACGACATGGGCACCTTGATCCAAAATCGTGAACGCCGGCGCGTAATTGGCGATCACGTGCTCTCCTACTTGGATCAGATCGCCGGTCGCACGTACCCGGATTCGATTGTGCTTTCAGGCAGCGACTACGACTCGCACGGTTACCCGAGCGAGCCCTACTTTGCCCTTATCCCGCACACCGAGCAGACCCGGAAGGCAAATCATCCGGCACCCGGCGGAACATGTTATACGCCATACCGTTGCCTGTTGCCGCGAGGATTAGATGGAATTCTTGTTACTGGTTTAGGTATGAGCATGCATCGAGACGCTACGGCAATGGTCCGTATGCAACTGGACATGCATAACCAGGGCTACGCAGCAGGGGTGGCGGCTGCCGTGGCAGTCAGGGGCGGATGTATGCCAAGGCAAATTGACGTCAAGGCGTTGCAGAAGCATCTAGTCGAGATTGGCAATTTGCCTGAAGGCGTGCTAACGGACACAGATTCCTTTCCACTGCCCGACAGACTTGTTCATGCGGCCGTCCGTGAGTATGGCGACCAGACCCAGTTGCGCGAGACGAGGTGCAAAGCGCTGGCAATCATACTCTCTCACACTGACAAGGCGGGGTCGCCATTGAAACGCGCGTTTGCCTCGGCGACAGGCGAAGTCAGGATGGCCTATGCGAAACTGCTCGGTTTTATGGGAGAGCGAGAGGTTGTGCCGATACTTGTCGAACGACTGGAAGAGATTAATGAGTGGGATGCCAAGATCTATCAAGGTTCCATGGCCGAATATGCGCACCTGCCGACGCCGGTCGATGCGTTGATCCTCGCGCTTGGCAACACCCGTGACCGACGTGCTTTGCCCGCTCTTCTGAAGAAGCTGGACACACTCGATCCCAATGTAACGCTTTCGCACCACCGTTCTCTGGCAACAGCGCTTGAACAGATTGGCGACCCGACTGCGGCAGAGCCTCTGGCCAGGCTTCTGAACAAACCTGAAATGCGAGGTCATGCTATGACTGGCCTTGAGCCGCTCGGTAACCATCCGCAGGAGAAGCGTCGCCGCCTGGGGCCCCTTCGAGAGATTGTCCTGGCGCGAGCGCTGTACCGGTGCGGCGACTGGAAGGGGCTCGGGGAGGAAATCCTCAACGAATACCGGCAGGACATACGAGGCCTGTTTGCGCGGCACGCTGGTATCGTGCTCTCCGCAGAAGATCGACCTGACTCAGGAGCGAGAATGGGGGTGGAGTGAACGGGCTGTTAACCGCTATGGTTGTCTCTCGACTTGCAGGAAATGATAAACCAATGTGACTAACTTAAAAGGATTCTTATTGCAAATAAGAGCTTGTCCCTGTCATAGTTGGAGGTTTGTTGGCCACTCCATTGGTTCATAGTCTATGCCACTTGCGATCGTGTGTCAACTGGTGCATCTTCGGCCAAGTTCTTGAGCTTAGCCTCCAAGATCGCAAATGACCGAATAGTAAAGATTATGTCAGCATCAAGAAAAATAGTGGTATAATGGTGCTGATGCGACTTTTATCAAGAACTGAACAGATAAGGAATTTGGGCAGGGATGTACCGAGGAGAAGAAAGAGGTGGAAAAAGAGGGTTAGAGGTATTCATAGAACGGGCCGGAAAATGAAGAAATTAGTGTACCTTACGAGGTAAAGGATGTGAAACATGGTGAAGCGAGACGCTTTTACGCTCATCGAGCTGTTAGTTGTCATTGCTATCATTGCCCTGCTGATGGCGATCCTGGTGCCATCACTCGGACGGGTACGGGAACAGGCCAAAGCCTCGGTGTGCCAGTCAAATCTGCATCAGTGGAGCCTGGTTTTCTCCATGTATGGCAGCGATTACGAGGGTCGGTTCTGCAGCGGGTGCAGCAGCTACAACACCAATGACAAGAGGCACTGGGCAACAGCGATGCGTGACTACTACTACCATGATCGGCAGATCACGCTGTGTCCGTCGGCCACGAAGCCCTACGACGAAGGCGGAGCCGTTCCCCACGGGGCCTATCGCGGACCGGACGATGTTCTGCTCAGCTACGGTCTCAATGGTTGGGTCTACAATGCCAGGAATCCTGACGAAGCATTCGCCCGCCCGATCGAGAACTTCTGGAGAGAACTCAACGTCAAGGGCGCGGGAAATATACCGCTCTTCCTGGATTGCCTTCATGCCGAGGGTCGTCCTTTCGAACACGACGAGCCCCCGGAGTTCGAAGGGGAGATGATTGGCTTTAGCATGACTTCGAACATGAAGCGATTTTGCTTGAATAGACACCATGCCGCTGTGAACTGCCTGTTCCTGGACGCGTCGATTTCGAAGGTCGGACTCAAGCGTCTATGGCGACTGAAATGGCACCAGAATTTCAACATAAATGGCGTGTGGACCAAGGCTGGCGGGGTCGCTGCCGAAGACTGGCCGGAATGGATGAGAGGACTCAAAGACTGACTATTACCGCAGAACAAGAACCGTATGAAAGAGCTGGAGCTCGAAAGGAGGTGATCAGATGACTTGACAAGCCGTTGCTGTGTATGTTTGGTCTCAAGTTGTTCGAATTCTAATCTAAGAGGAGGATTTATTATGTTTACGAGAGTGACGCTTTGTATTTCGTTTGTTCTGGCGCTGGGTCTCGGCGCGAGCGTAGGCAATGCAGGTTCACTGGTAGGATACTGGTCTTTTGATGACGTCCAGGGCACAGTTGTCCGCGACCAAAGCGGCAGCGGAAACGATGGTACGATCAATGGTGCTCCCGTGTCGATTTCAGGCCCCTTTGGCAATGCGCTGCAGCTTGATGGAGTAAGCGACTACGTCGATTGCGGCAACGCCGAGAGCCTCAATATTACCGACAAACTGACCGTCTCAGCATGGGTCAAAACAGTAGATGCCGGAGACCCAACCGGAGGGGAAATGGGCGGTCAGAACCATTATGTATCGAAGGACAATAGCTATCAGTTCAAGCACAGAACCAATCTGCTGATATTCGCCATTTGGGACGGTGGCCCATACGCAACACGCATATCGATAGACAACTCATTCAACGGCGAATGGCACCACGTGGTTGGCACTTATGACGGCACGGTACTCAAAACGTATGTGGATGGGAAACTGGAAGGTGAGGCATCACATGAAGGAAGCATTGATCTTAATGAGAGGAATGTGAATATTGGGAAGAACCCCGCGAATGAGGATCAGTACCTCAACGGCGCAATCGATGAAGTCATGATTTTCGCGCGCGACCTTACCGAATCACACGTGCAGGATTTGCTCGCAGGCAACACTTCTTTGTTTTCCAAGGCACAGGACCCTCAACCTGCGGATGGCGACAAGGGTGTTTCTTTCCTTTTCCTGAAATGGGTGGCGGGTGAGGACGCCTCATCCCATGCAGTATATCTTGGAACGGACCCGAACCTAACCGAGGCCGATCTGCAACAAGAGACGGACCTTGAGTTTTACCTGCCTGCGGAGGCTATCGTTCCCGGCCAGACCTACTACTGGAGAGTCGATGAAATCCAGGCCGACGGAACAGCCGTTGCCGGCACTGTGTGGAGCTTCACCGCCGCCATGGTCGAGGCCTATGATCCCAGACCCCGCGACGGGACAAAGTGGCTCGATCCGGATGCAGTGGAGCTCTCATGGCAGCTCGGTATGAACGCCGCAACGCACGATGTTTACTTCGGCACCGACAAGGCAGCCGTTGAAGCCGGCGACCCGAGTGTATTTGTTGGCGGTCTTATCCAGAACACACATGCACCCGGTTTGCTCGAAAAAGAAACGGCCTACTACTGGCGCGTCGATGAGCATACGACAATGCAGACTGTAAATCAGGGCAACGTCTGGACGTTTACCACCTCAGGCGGACCCAGCGACGGCGTCAAGGCCGAATACTTCAACAACTCGGATCTGATCGGCCAGCCTGTCGTGGTTCGCACTGAATCCATGATTGACTTCTCGTGGCCCGACGGGAACGTCGAGGGTATCAACTCACCCGCCGAGGGAATCCAGACAAGCGAGTACTCGGCCAGGTGGTCCGCCGAACTGAACGTGGCCTACAGTGGCTTGTATCGCTTTGCCATAAACGTGAACAACAGCGGAAGACTATGGCTCGACGACAGGCTGGTGATCGAAAGGTGGCCGAACGCCGGAGCATATCCGGAATATACATCAAAAGGCATCGAACTGGTTGCAGGAAGAAGCTATTCGCTGGTGATGGAGTAGAACAAGTACAATTCCGGTGCGCTGGCCACGCTGGAATGGATAGACCCGTTTGGCGACAGGACAATGATCCGACCGGGCCAGCTTCAACTGCCCTTGAGAGCCAACCGACCCAAGCCGGCGTCGGGACAAATCGACGTTACTCACACGGCGGTTCTCACCTGGAGTCCGGGGTACAAAGCCGCTCGCCATGATGTCTACTTCGGCGCCGATGCGGAAGCCGTGGCAAACGCCGATACAAGCTCACCTGAATACGTCGGCAACAAGGACCTGGGTGATGAGAGCTATGAGCCGGGAGAACTCCAGTGGAACACCACCTACTACTGGCGTGTCGACGAGGTGAATGACCTCGATTCCGACAGTCCGTGGATCGGCCGCATCTGGAGTTTCACCACGGGTGATTTCCTCGTCGTGGACGATTTTGAGGGCTACGACGCTCGCAACAGTCAGATATGGTGGGCATGGAAAGACGGACTGGGCTATGCGGCGCACGATGATGAACCGGCCTACCCGGGCAACGGAACCGGCTCGGCGGTAGGCGATGAAGCCACGTCTTCGTTCACCGAGGAAGTGATTGTTCACGGGAGCAGCCAATCGATGCCTCTGTTCTGTGACAATGACAAGCAGGGCTTTGCGAAGTATTCGGAAGCGGAACTGACATTGATTGCTCCGAGAGACTGGACTGCGAGCAGCGTTGAGGAACTGTCCCTGTGGTTCAGAGGCGATACGGCCAATGCCGCCGAGCCTATGTATGTGGCGGTGACCGATATGTCGGGAGCTTCAGTAGTGGAGTACCATGATAATCCCAACGCACCACAGGCAAGCACGTGGCAGGAGTGGGTAATCCCGCTGCAGACGTTTGCCGATCAGGGTATTGATCTGACCAATGTGGACCGGGTCGCGATCGGCCTGGGCACCAGAGGCAACGCGACGGTACCGGGCGGCGCCGGCAAGATGTATTTCGACGACATTCGGCTGTATCGGCCGAGGACTGATCCCTGACGGCTGACACATCACTGTCAGGTACAGTCACCCAAAAAACACAAAAATTAGGAGCAGCTAAACTGCTGCTCCTAATAGCGTTACGTCAATAGCGGGGGGCGGATTCGAACCGCCGACCTCCGGGTTATGGGCTGTATTGAGCCCAAAATCGTAATTTCTTTTGAGGTCCCTATTTACACGTAAAGCCTTATGCCACAGAGAGCAGCGCCAAATCGGCATATTGCGCATGTTCCGTATGACGTGCGCAAAATAAGGTACAATTTAGGTACAGTCATCAAGAACACTGACTGATTATATGCTCGACAGGCACTCCGAGCAATAAGAAAACCTCGGGGCTGAATTCGAACAGGCATGGGAACGCGAAGAGGATGTCGAACACATGACACAGAACCCTCACGCCCGAAAAGACTCAGACCTGCGACCTATGGATTAGAAATCCACACGTCCACTTGTAAACCCTTTGTAAGTAGTAGGTTATGGTGGCTTTTTGGAGCAAGAATGAGGATTGCAAGTGGTTAACAAGTCGAACTACAACTGAAGAACAAGTTGTTTACCACTGGCGACTGACGCATTTCTGACGCAAATCCTATTGATCTTACTATCGGTCTGAAGATTGGCCGAGTAGAACTCGAATCCACGACCAGTGGATTATGAGTCCAATGTTCCACTCATAAGTACTGTATTAACAAGGCCTTACATGCTGATTCTGGGCCAATATTGAGACTTACAAGTCGTTGACAAGTGAATAGCAAGTGATAAGCAACTCAGTAACCACTGCTCACTGACGAACTTTTTGACGAACTCTGGCTTTTCATGCAACTGCAATCGGACCTGCCAAGTCGTCGTGGATGTGGAATGAGAGCCGGTGCGCCCGGGCACTTTTGCAGATCGCACTGCCCACGAGAGAGGCCGTTGGGCAAAGTGGGGTGACTCACGTGGGGCGAATGCGCCAAGCGGCAAAGTCAATTCCCTTCCGAAGAAGGATTCCATTCCGAACAAGTCCTGGGCATTGACGAGCTTCAGTAGTGAGAACAAGGGCAACCGGCGATTAGCACGGTTTGCGATCGATGGTGATCCGCGCACTATCTGGCACAGCCAATTCGCACCTACGCTCGCCGAGCCGCCACACGAATTGGCCATCGATCTCGGCAACAAGCACAGTATCAGGGCAATACGCTACCTCGCGAGGCAGGATAGTGGTTGGAACGGGAGCTTTGGCAAGTGTGAAGTGTTTGCATCATCAGGTGGAATGTCGTTTGGTGAATCCATCAGCACTCCAACCTTTAAGAAGACTAAGCTGCCGCAGGAAGCTGCGTTTCGCCCGGTTAATTGTAGCATAAAATGGGCAAAACTGCCATCGGGAGGTTCAGCGGTGTAAATGCTTGTAAACTATAACGTTAGACGTGATGTCACGGTGGTCCCACTTATGCTTGACAAGCACACAATGTTCCTCAGCAGATCCAGCGGGCATAAGGTCATGAACGAGCTGAACCAAACCTGTCGCTTGGCTAAAGAGCACCGGTGAATACCTCGTGATGTCTGTAGTATGATAGCAGGCTACAGGATAATGATAGTCACACAAAGGCATATGCGTGTTACCTTAATTTCATTCCTGATTCGATACCTGTGTATTGTGAGACAATACTGACTATATGGTTTGTGCCTAATAAACATGAAGAATTCCTCTAATTTGATGCTGTTCTTTCCTTTTCAAATGGCTTCAACACATGGCGTTTCAACCTTAAACACTCTATCGGTAGGTCTTACGATGAAGTGCTTGTCGTATTCATCAGGTGTCTCACCTAGCAGAGGATCTCATATTGTCGATTCAATCTCTTGACCTAGAACTTTAGGAGTTAGCAGTGATTTTATTAATTCATCGCCTGCCGATTTGTTTATACGCCCATGATTAGTAAAAATGTCTATGAAATAGGTTGAACAGGAATGGTCACTGAAAGTTCTATTAACCGCCTCAGATTCTTTAAATGGGGCACTTTCCACATGGCTACCATCTACCCATGGATAAAGTAAAACACTTCTCTCTGCACCAAAATGAATATTGTATGAGAACATTTGTTTCAACTCTCCATCATTCGGGAGGCTATTTGGAGGTATCTTCCACTTGGTATCGATTATAAATTTCTTTTTGGGTCCATCTTTTCCACACCTACATTCCCCAATTATATCGGGCCGGATCGTTTGATCTTGCCAAAACTCTTTGCTCTGCTGTGCAGACAACAAAAGCTCCGCATCAGAAAACTTAGATTCATTTGCTTTAAGCAGCCGGTAAATGACTTTCTCAAAAAGAATATTCATGTCAAACAGGATGCCAATTATACTATTCTCACCAGAGATCATATCTGGTGAATAGTTCTGTAGAATCATCCGTGCGAGGGTTATGGCATTCTTGTATTTAAGTGTGTTTCTGTTAAAGCTTAAAGAATCAAATAGATTGTCCGTAATCCCAACCGCATCAATTCCATCAAAATTATACAGTATGTTGCAGGCTTCACTATAAAGATCGTTGTTCTTATTAATATTCTTCAGAGCCAATAGTGCCTGATATAGTATCTGATTGTAAACATTATTTTGGTCATAAACCTGATGAGTGGTATAGAACATCTCTTTGTGTAGGTAATTTTCGGACAGGTGTCTGTTAAATACAAGTCTGCCTTTCAGATAGGGTAGGTTGTCCGATTTATGCCTATATCTTCTGACAAGTCCACAGTGAATAATTGATTTAATTTCTTCTAAGAATACGTTATAAAAAAGGTCAATCAATGTGGTGTTTTGTAATTGTAATTCGGCTCTTGAAATGCTGTCAATATTGATATACCCGCACATATTAAGCATGTAAATAAGGGCGTTATGCCATTTGTTTATTTCAATGTTGCTATCTGTTGTGTCTCTATCTGCTTTTGGTAATATCTCAATTATAAGGTTGCCAGCTTGAATGACGCCCACATAGTTTTTAAAGTATATGCGTTTGTTACCTACGTTGAAGTATTTGTTTCCATGCTGTTCATTATATCTGACCAATAGATCGAAATGAGCTTGCGAGAAACCAAACTCGTCAACAGCTAAGCGTGAAAATTCAAATACCTTAATTATTTTCATAAATGTTTCTATAAGCCTGCCAGGCTTCTGGAATAATTACCTGATACCTTTTCCTATCTGTTAAATCTGAAAAATCTGTGTCAAATTGTTTAAAAAGCGTAATCTTTTCTTTTGGTTTTATAAAATCCGGGCCTAAAATCAGACCAATCATTTGTGGCTTTCCATAAAAATACTCCTCTAACAATGGAATAAGTTTGTTTTTGAAGGCTGTTTGGATGTCTGCAACTGTTTTGATATCCATAAAGTAGGAGTGGCCGACTAAATGGTCTTTATCAAGTAATAATTCTATTCGGCTATTGATTGAATTTAGCATTTTTTCCAAATCCACTTCAGTATTTTTGTATCGCTCCTGTGAAAGGATGCCTGCTTCAGGCGCTTTTTCTATAAACGTAAATCGCCGTCTCAAGGCAGAGTCTAATGCCTCAATACTTCTGTCTGCTGTGTTCATTGTACCAATGAGGATAAGATTACCAGGTACTCCAAAATCCTCTTTAGAATAAGGCAGGCTTGCTATTGTTTCCTGATCCCCTCCAAGCCGTTTGTCTTTTTCAATTAGTGTAATCAGCTCGCCAAAAATATTCGCAACATTGCCACGATTAATCTCATCAATAATCAGATAATATGGCTGTGCTTTTGAGAACTTGTCTGCTCTGTTTTCCTTAGTATCTTTCATGGCTTCCATCAGGTCACTGTACCCCGCTAACTGAGCAGCTTTATCACAGGCATTATGAAAGATTCCAGGTGCTATTTCATATTCTACATCACGAATCTGGTCTTCATCATCACTTTTATCTCCTGATAATCTTGGCTTAATGCCTTCAATAAAATCTTCATAGCTATAGGACTGATGAAATGTTGTGAACTTGTAGAGCTTTTTAAAAATAGGTTTTGTTGGTACTTCATCTCCAAATGTAAATCCCTTTTCGGTTAAGCCATCAATAAGTGATTTCCAACGCTGGTCTCCAATGCGGGAAAAGGTTGGCGTTGAGGTAGTATTTAAAAGAATAGGTGTATCAAATTGTGCGAGCCAATTAACTTCAACCGTTTGGAATTCAAAGGAATTATTCTTGGCTTCATTAAAATCATAGTCAGCTAAAGATTCGGCGATGGCAAGACATTGTCTTCCGCGGATGATGCAGAAATAATCGCCCTTTTTAACATAGGAAAACCGCTTCCGCACATTAAAATGCTCTGTTGAAGGATCAAGTTGATTCAAGTCACCAAATTTATTACTACACCATTCATACCCTAATTGGTTTCCGACTTTTAGGTCATCCCACAAAAACCCATGCTGGCCGGGTGCAAGGTGCCAGAATGTTCTTTTAACATTAAGATTCCCTTTCGGTTCAATCTGCACTCCGACTTTTTCATTTGTGTCAAGTTCTTCAATCAAATTTAAGACTTCGTATGTTTTCCCTGTCCCCGGTGGGCCATAAAGAATGACATTACAACTGCCATAATTCACAATATCCAAATCATCTTTAATCTCATCCTCAGGGGAATCTGGTATCTCCTTACTTTTATAAGCACAGCAAAAAAGGTCGTATATCTGGAGAATGGACAACTCTTCGGATACAAGTGTTTTTCCGGCACTGTTCAGCGATGTAATAATTCTTATGGTCTTGTCTTTATTACCTTGACCACTGCCAAGCATGTTTGTGTTGTCTTGAAACGCCTCGGTAATATCTTTTGCGATAAATGATGAGTTAAATAATTTCCACTGTTGGTCTTCTTTATATAACTGAATATCTTCACTGGTTTGATCTGGCTTATCGTTGGGTCCAAGGATATGAATTCTTCTGAATGTATCTGGGTTTTTGTATGTGTTGATATCCTTAAGCATCGCTTCTGTAAATTGGGGTCTGAATTCTATGGGGAAGAAAGCCTTTTTGCTTTTTGCGGTGGAGCGAACGGTCAAAACAACCAGTTCCATACCGAGGGTGAAGTGTTTTATGGCTGTTAATTGTTTTGTGTTAATGCCCAAGTCGCTATGGATAATGTTAAATTGCAGAACATCGTGGCCATCTTTCTTGCTCCATTCTTTGGCTTGCCATAACTGTATTTTACCTCCGCCGATGGTGTAGGAATAATCACCCGGCCCGATGCCGTTAAACCAACTGCTTTCTTTCGCTGCTCGGTAATACCCATTTACAATTTGCGTTTTATCTATTTTTGTTGAGATTTTGCCAAAGAACAATTTCATTCAATTCCTCCACTCACATCTTTTAACCCTATCTTCTCAATCTCTTTATCAAAATCGCTTTCAAGAAGCTTGTCTTGAATCTCTCGATATTGTTCAAATTCGGTTTCAGCAAATGTCTTTGCAATTTCGGCACTGAAAGTACCGGCAGTAGTAAGGGTTTCTTTTTCGTTGAACCGCAGAAAAGCACCAAGTTCATGAATCCAGTCGCTCATGGTCATGATTCTTCTATTTTGGGCCTGCATTTCTACATGATCCAAGTACATGGTATTATAGCAATCGATTGTACTTTATCAACACTTCTTCTAAACGATCATATTTGACAATTGGCTTTGCCTTTTTCTATAGCGGAGGCCGCCTTTCAGATCACCGAGCACGGCCCGGTATTCGCTTCTCTCTTGACTTATGTGGGAGGGACCTCTTGCATGGAAGGGGCATTGCGATACATGGAGGAAGCATACTGCGGCGAGTACGATAGCTTGACGGATTACGCCGAGCAGTTCATCGATGATTGCTATGCGGATTCACTCAAGGGCCTGCCGGAGTTTATCCGTTATCACATCGATTACGAAGGAATCGCACGTGATATGGAGCTGGGCGGCGACGTGTTTACCCTGGAGTTTGAAGGCAAGGTCCATGTCTTTTATGCCTGTATTTAGCTGGATGCCGCCCCCTTTGGGGGCGGCATCCAGCTACCCGGCATACTCACGCCGCTAGGCTGTCATAAATCGGCAGATGGCCGCACATTTGGCCCGGCAAACGGGTATCCTCCCCGAAATCCAGCCGCTTGAGTTTTACCCGTGCGGTATCTTGCTGGTCATGGGTGATGTATGACCAGAGCTTTTGGCGGTAGATGGCTACGAAGAGCCCACAGGGATTGTGCTTTCCCTCAGCAAGGGCACGCTCTGCCGCTGCAAACCACCGCAATCTGTTGAACTGCGAGTGCGGCGGCAGGCTCCCCACAGGCTTGGCGATAGAGTGTATCCAGCCGGGCCGGATCGCGGAGGTCCTCAAGGGTGATGTGTTTGAGGATTGGTTCCTCATAAACCGGTGTTCTATTTTTGACACCAGGATTCCTGGAAGGATACTGGTTATTAGATCCTGTTAAGGGTTTCTTGTTAGATATAGGGGGTGGTACTTTTGCACCGTTTTGGCCAATTGCCGGTGGCGTTTTCGTCTCCTTGGCCATTCCCGGAACTTCCCACTGGAGGTTGATGACCACGGGCAGTCCCCATCGGTTCAGGGAGGTTTGGCTGTGACAACGAATCTGCCGTTTGCGGATTGGCCCCAGGTGTTCGCTGATGATGAAAGGCTGGCCGGCGCCCTGCTGGACAGGTTAACACATCATGTGCACATACTTGAGATCATCGGTGACAGCTACCGGCTCAAGTCGAGCCTTAATAAAAGCAAGGGAAAACAACAATAGATATTATCGGGCGCCCCCACCCTTAAGGGTGGGGCAGGAGGAACTTGTTGACAGCGTCATAGGAGACGCTACTATTTATAATCCAGGTGGCCCCCATTTGGGCGCTTTTCCTGGCCCCCAATCCGGCGCTTTTCGCCAAGGATCAAGATGGTATGACGTACTCTGTGGCAAAACACGGTTGCAGGAAGGAGAAAAAATAGCATGAAGATTAGAGCCGCTCTGGTGATTGGTGCCGTTTTTGGAGGGTGGATTCTCGGACTTGTTACCGGACACGTTTGGTTTTTGCCTATAGATGATAAAGCTTCAGTAGCTTCAATGGATTCAATTGCTGGGGAGGATCATAATAGTGTTGCTGATGAAGATAGTGGTATCATTCAACTCAATGCCGAACAGATAAGGGAATTCGGTATCGAGATCGACACGGCGGGTCCAACAAAACTCCAGACGGCACTTCAGTTGCCAGGCCGGATTGTTTTGAATGCAGACAAGGTAGCCTCTATTGTACCCCGCGTTTCCGGAGTTGCTGTGAAGGTCGGAAAAACACAGGGCGATGGAGTTGTCGAAGACGAGGTCATGGCCGTCATCGACAGCCGCGAGCTTGCCGATGTTAAAACCGATTATCTGACCGCTATCGAGCGTGTGACCCTCTCACAAGCCACATTCGACCGAGAGGTAAAGCTTTGGAAGGAGCGGGTATCTTCGCAACAGGATTATGTTGATGCCAAACAGACGCTAGCGGAAGCCAAGATTGCCCAATTTAATGCAGAACAGAAACTTCACGCACTAGGTTTTACGGAGGATGATTCAGTTAAACTGAAGACTCAGTCGAATGCAACCTTCACTCATTATGAAGTATGTGCACCTTTTGAAGGGACTGTTATCGAAAAAAAAATTGCACTGGGTGAGCCAGTCTTTGATACGTCACAAATGTTTCGTATTGCCGATCTGCGTACGGTCTGGGTCGAATTTGGCGTCCACGAGGAAGAACTTGGTGCAATCCATGTAGGCAAGTCTATTGTCATCAAGGCCATGGGAACGGATAGCCGAACGCAATCAATCGTTGACTACATCAGTCCTATGGTTTCTGAATCCACGCGTATGGCCACCATCCGTGTCGTTCTCGATAATCCTAGCCTCACAAGAAGCATACTCTGAATGGCTTGATTCCGTTTGAAATGAAAGAAAAGCCTCGAAATGCCTATTCCAATGCAATATCATGCATTTACATAAAACAATGTCACTGCATATAGAAAGGCATTTCGAGTGAAAAAGA
>JADHXR010000025.1 GCA_016782865.1 Phycisphaerae bacterium | reverse complement strand
GCGGGCGAACGGAATGCGTCGGGCACCATGGTCTCGTGTTCCAACTCGCCCCTCGTGTCTGGACTTGGCGAAGAGGAGTCTTCTCCTGAACCTCCGTGGTGGCCGATGGCCGACTGGCCGCGAGAGAAGAAAGTGGTTGTACTCAACCTGGCGGCGGTAGGTGTTATAGCGGCGGCGGGGTCCGTATCTTGGGATTATTGCAGTTCTTCATTTCATTTCAAAGACGAGGGCTGGTTCGATCCCGACACCAAGTTCGGCGGCGCCGACAAACTGGGCCATGCCTTCAGCGCATATGTGCTCACCGGCGTTTACAACAACATCTACAGGAAATGGGGATACTCGGACGAGGAAGCGATCCTGGGCGGGGCATTGAGCAGTTGGTCTCAGATGACTCTGATCGAAGTGGGCGACGGCTTCAGCGCCGAACATGGCTTTAGCTGGCAAGATGAAGCAATGGACACTATAGGCGTAGGTATGTCCTACTTGCGCCATCGATTTCCTTCGCTCAAGGACATGGTAGATTTTCGCCTGGAGTGGTATCCTTCGCCGGCTTTTCGACATGGGGACCGATCGGACCCCTTTACGGACTATTCCGGACAGAAATACCTGTTCGCCCTGAAACCGGATGGTTTTCTGAAAACGAATAATCCCCTGCTGAAATCAATTGAAATACAACTTGGGTACTACAGCCGTGGGTATGGAGAAGATAGACGCTATTTCAACAGCGAAAGCCGTCACAGCTATTTTGGAATCGGTTTGAACGTGACCTGGTTGCTGGGACAGTTCACGGGGCATCGTGCAGGAGGAATTTTTGACTATGTCCAGGTTCCCGGCGCCTACATATCAGCGTCTTCAAAGTTGGACTGATCACATGTTTGACAACGGAGGCGCCCGAGGGCATGGGTTGTACATGATAGATTGCACGGCGTACACAATAGATGAGATTCCTCTCGGAGACCGGTTCTATTAAGTGTGATTGGTTTTGAATTATGGCAAAAGTCACAATCACTATGCTCGCGTTATTCTTCGTGCTGTACATTGTGCCGCTGGGTGTGCGGCCCATGGTCATTCCAGACGAGACCCGGTACGCCGAGATGGGCAGGGAAATGGTTGAGACCGGGGACTGGGTCGTCCCTCGACTGAACGGATTGCGATACTTCGAAAAGCCGATCCTCGGCCATTGGCTCCATGCGCTGAGCATCAGGTTGCTGGGCGAGAATGCCTTTGCAATACGTTTACCTTCCGCTTTGGCGGTGGGACTATCGGCGCTAATGCTCTTCTTCCTTGTTCGCCGATTCACCGGCGACACCTTGGTGGCGATAGTAGCACCATCCGTCTTTCTAACATGTGTTGAAGTCTATGGTGTGGGAGTTTCTTGTGTGCTGGACAGCATATTTTCCATGCTCATCACGGCCTCAATGATTGCATTCTTTTTTGGTTTTATGGAGACCCACCCACTCAAGAGAACGGCTTTTCTCGTCTGTTCAGGTGTCGTCCTCGGTCTGGCGTTCCTGACAAAGGGATTCTTGGCCTTTCTGTTGCTGGCCATCGTCATTATTCCCTTCGGAATCTGGCATCGCCGACTTAAAGAAGCGACATGCCGGTTCCTGGTAGTGGCCGTCACGGCTGTCCTTACGACCCTTCCCTGGTGCATCATGATTCATCTCAGGGAGCCTGATTTCTGGCATTACTTCTTCTGGGTGGAGCATGTTGACCGCTTGATATCTCCCCATGGGGGCCAGCATCCTAATCCCTTCTGGTATTTCATTCCTATTCTTTTGGGGGGAACTCTGCCGTGGACACCCCAAATTGTTGCGGTGGTATACGGACTTAGAAAGGCCCCATGTAAAGACCCCCTACTCCGTTTTGCGGCCTGCTGGTTTCTGTTTCCTTTTCTGTTCTTTTCCGCCTGCCGGGGAAAACTGGGGACTTACATATTACCGTGCTTTCCGCCCCTTATAGTACTTTTTGCAATTGGTCTGAGGCGAGAATTCGCCACCGGAACGGGCAAAACCTTCGGCAGTCCCGGCAGAGTCTCGGCGGTATACATAATCGTCATCTTGGGCGTCGCGCTGCTGTTGACTCAGGCACTCATACCTGAAGCACGAATATACCGTCCGGGCGAGACTTGGAAGTTGCTGTTGCTGGCTATCGGGCTTCTGACGTATGCTGTTCTGCTCATCCAGGCCGGCAGGGCGACAGGTTATGCTCGGAAATTTGTCTTTTCCTGTTTGGCACCTTTGTTGCTCATGTTCAGTGCACACTTTATCATACCCGACCGATTGACGGAGAAGAAGACGCCGACCGAATTCTTGAGGCGACACAAGGATAGAATTACTCAAGATACTGTCATTGTTTCAGACATCTCCTTGACTTCCGCCGTTTGCTGGAGCTACAAACGTAACGACGTTCTTCTTCTCGGCAGGGCTGGCGAGCTGGCGTATGGGCTCTCATACGACGACTCGAAGCACCGCCTGCTTGATATCGATCAGTTCAAAGAGTTGATTATGACGGATTGGGGCGACGAGCATATAGCTCTGATCGTGAGCAGCGAACAATACGTGGAATACAGGCAGGTGCTCCCAAAACCGGTTTGCGAAGAGGTTGATGGAGGCTTTGTCTTCGTCGAGTTTGTGTTTTTTAATCCAGTTGCCGCAGGAAGCATTTTGTCTCCAAAGTGTGAAGGACAGCCCAAGGGCGGGCCCTTTTAATGCGGGACGTTGCGAAGGAAATCCACCCTCCTCTCAATGCCGGTATTACAGCAAGTCGCCAGCCGGCATCTGATCCACCGTGCGATTGTTAACCGAAGATCGGACCACTGTAGCATCGCAGAATACACCATAAATGCTCTTTGAGTAGGTCATGAATGGGACTGCTATAGTGGGGGATTTCGGGGGACATACATATTTATTTGCTGCAATTATGTTGGCGAGGAATTACAGTTGAGGGATGGCACGGTTAGCAAGAGTTGTGGTTCCGGGAGTGCCGCACCACGTGACTCAGCGCGGTAATCGGCGGCAGGCAACGTTCTCTAATGAGGGAGACTACAGCGCTTATCGGGATTTGATGGCCTTAACAAATTTAATTCTGACAAATTTATGGAGCTCTATCCATTACTGGTTTTTCGTTTAACGTCTTGCAGTGAGATTTGAGTTCGCTGGGAACTTCAGAAGCCAATGCATGAATCGCTTTTTCTTATATACCGATCCATCATATGAGAGGTTGAAGCTATCAATACGATGAATGGATCGATCTTGCCAGCTCGTCGCGTTAGAAGGGCCGAAGCAATTTGTGCCAAGCGCCTTCCGTTGGTCTTCAGATATCCGGCCTTGGTGCTATTACTTGTCGCAGTTGGGAATAACAGCATAATCGGCTTGAATTCGCATATTTTTTCGATTTAATGAGGGTTCATACCTGGAATGATAGAATAGCATGAAATACAATCGGATGAAACAGTATCTCTTGAAGAAAGGAATGATGATGAAATATCGGACAGCATATAGCGTGGAGCGTAGAGCGTATAGCATACAGCGTATCCCGGCGCGCCGGGATAGCTCTCTTTCTCTATCCGCCATCCGCTATACGCTATTCGCTCTTTTGGTGCTTGGCTCACTTGCCGTCTCGGCGCTTGCGGACAGGCCTAACATCCTTGTGATTCTCTTTGACGATCTCGGTTATTCCGATCTCGGCTGCTACGGCGGCGAAATCGAGACGCCGAACATTGACAGTCTCGCGAAAGGAGGCGTCCGCTTCGAGTCGTTCTACAATTCCACCCGCTGCTGCCCCAGCCGGGCATCGCTGATGACCGGGCTTTATCCCCCGCAGGCGGGAATCGCCAGCTTCACCACGCGAAACCCTCATAAGACAAACGGGCCCGCTTACCTGGGGCGCTTAAACAACCGATGCGTGACCCTTGCCGAGGTGCTCAAGCCCGCCGGCTACGGCTGCTACTACGTCGGCAAATGGCACATGCACGACAAAACCGGCCCGACCCAGCGCGGCTTCGACGAATTCTACGGCTATATGATGGCGCACTCGCACGACCAGTGGGACGCGGATTTCTATCGGCGTCTGCCTGAGGGGCGCAAGAAGGAAATCGATCGCAAACAGGGTGACTTCTACGCCACCGATGTGTTCAGCGAGTACGCGCTCGAGTTCATCAAGCAGGGCCAAAAGGCCAGCAAGCCGTGGTTCCTTTTCCTCGGGCATTCCTCGCCGCACTTTCCGGTCCAGGCCCCGGCGGCCAGCGCAGACAAGTACTACGAAAAATACCTGCGCGGCTGGGACGAGTTGCGCGAGCAGCGCTACGAGCGCATGAAACATATTGGTCTGGTGGACTCAGATCGCTGGACTCTGACCGAGCGCTCGCTGGTTCCGGTGGATAGGGACGACATTGCCAACGGTTTTCCCGGCAAGCCGAATCCGCCGTGGAATTCGCTCGAGCCGGCGCGCCAGAAGGACCTGGCCCGGCGTATGGCGCTATTTGCCGCGATGGTCGAACACGTGGACCGCGGCGTGGGAAAGGTTGTCGATCACTTGAAGCGGACCGGCGACTTCGACAATACGCTGATCATGATCCTCAGTGACAACGGCGCCTGCTACGAATGGGGCCCGTTCGGGTTCGACGGAACGAGCCGCAGGGGAATCACACACCTGCACACGGCAGATGAACTGCGAAAAATGGGCGGCCCCGGCACACATCACTCCTACGGCAGCGGCTGGTCAAATCTGGGCAACACCCCCTTGCGCCTGTACAAGCATTTCACCCACGAAGGCGGCGTGTGCACGCCGTTCATTGCCCACTGGCCAGAAGGCATCCAACCTAAAGGCGCCTGGGTCCGGCAGCGCGGTCATCTCATCGATGTTATGCCGACTCTGCGCGCCGCCGCCGGGCCCGATTATCCCAAGACCTTTGCCGGTAACACCATTCAAACCGAGGAAGGCGTAAACCTGCTGGGCGTCTTTAACGGCAAGTCTTTGCCTGAGCGTCCCCTCTACTTCGAGCATCAGGAGGCACGCGCGTTGATTCGGGGCGACTGGAAACTCGTCTGGAGCAAACGTATGCCGTGGGAGATCGGCTGGGAGCTGTACAACCTCAAACGCGACCGCTGTGAAACCACAGACCTGGCAGATAAGCATCCGCAGCGCGTCCGGCAACTTGCCGACGAGTGGCTACGCTACGCTAAGCGCGTTCAATTGTATCCATTCTATTTATCCGAGTGAGAGGAACACCTTATGAGCAGAAAATTGATCTACTTGATTATTCTGGCGGCACCATTCACTCCACCGGCATCGCACGCCAAAGAGGCGCAACCCAACATCGTATTGGTTTTTATCGACGACATGGGCTGGGGCGATTTCTCCTGCTTCGGCAATAAGGACGTCAAGACCCCGAATATAGACCGGCTTGCGGACGAGGGGCTGCGCTTCGAGCAGTTCTATGTCAACTCGCCGATCTGCTCGCCTTCCCGCACAGCGATCTCCACGGGCCAATACCCGCAACGATGGCGCATCACTTCGTATCTGAGCAACCGCGCGCACAACCGCGAGCGAGGCATGGCCCAGTGGCTCGATCCCAATGCGCCGATGCTGGCGCGATTCCTCAAGCAGGCCGGCTACGCAACAGGGCATTTCGGCAAATGGCACATGGGCGGCCAGCGTGACGTCGACGATGCGCCGCCAATCACCGACTACGGGTTCGATGCCTCGGTCACCAACTTCGAGGGGCTGGGCCCGAAGTTGCTGCCGCTTACGCTCAAGCCCGGGCAGGACAAACCGGGTCGGATTTGGGCAGATGCCGAACGATTGGGCAGTGGCTACAAGTGGATGCTGCGTTCAAAGATTACCGGTGGCTTTGTCGATGAGGCGATTGCCTTCATTGAAAAGGCCGCGAACGAGAAGAAGCCCTTCTACATCAACCTCTGGCCGGACGATGTCCACAGTCCCTTTTGGCCGCCCGTCGACAAATGGGGCAACGGCGAGAAACGGACTCTCTATCACGGCGTGCTCGGCGCGATGGACGAGCAATTGGGCGTACTGTTCGACTACATTCGCAACAGCGAAGAACTTCGCTCAAATACGCTGATCCTGGTATGCTCGGATAACGGTCCCGAGAAAGGCGCGGGCTCGGCCGGGCCGTTCCGCGGTCTCAAGACCATGCTCTACGAGGGTGGCATCCGCTCGCCGCTGGTCGTGTGGGGGCCCGGAAGCATCGACGTTTCCAGGGCAGGCACAGTAAATCACACGTCGGTCATCTCTGCGATTGACCTGGCCCCTTCGCTGCTGGCGCTTGCCGGGGTTGACCCTCCCGAGAACGTTACCTTCGACGGCCAGGCCCTCGCTGATACGCTGACAGGAAGATCGCAGACCTCGCGTGTCGGATCGCTGTTTTTCAGGCGGCCTCCCGACAGACACACATTTTACGGTGTCGCAAATCTGCCCGATCTCGCTGTGAGGAGAGGCAAGTGGAAGCTGCTTTGCACATACGACGGCTCCGATCCGCAGCTTTATGATCTCGATGCGGATCCGGGCGAAACGAAGAACCTCGCCAAGAAACATCCAGGAGTAGTCCGGCGTCTTACTGCCGAAGTAACTGCATGGCATCGATCCATGCCCGGCGACAACGGACGGGCGTATAGCAGGCAGAGCGCAGCGAGTTCGAAGAAGGCGAAAATGCAAAGACCGATCAATAGCAGCTACGGTCGGTAGATGCTCGGCACGCAACGAGCGTAGCAACCTTGAGCGAGCTAAGAGAGGAGCTAGCCGCCGACGCCAGTTATTGGAGCGGCAGGCGAGTTTTGTAAAGGAAATGTACCGAACACCTTATACGTCATTGGCGGCAACTACACTCCTTGGGCAGCAAGAAACCGCCAGAATGTAATGGTGTCATATCCCGCTGTGCCAATAATCAAGGTTGATACGATAGTGTTAACCTCTTTTATCGAAGAAGAATCGATATGGCACGTCAACGAATTCCTATCCTAATCGAGGCCGAAGGGGCATAAGTACGGTGTCGGCCGAGATCGCCCGATCCACACAGTCTGAAAGTACCTGGCATCAAATGCCGAAAAAGCCTGTGTCGGGATATTGATCTATCTCAAGAAATAAGAAGGAACAGATCGTAAAAGGATTCTTGCAAGAACCAAGAGTATGAGAAATAGTAAATTCCTTATTCTTGCCCTCGTGTTTGCCAGCCTGAGCGGTTCTACCGCCTTTGCCCTGGATCCGATTGGGCCTCCGGCTGTCGACCTAAAACGAGGCCAGCTCGGGGCTCAAGTCATGTATTCCTATACGAAGATGGATCTTGAGTTGTCAGACGGCAAGTGGACCGAACACCTTGCCGGCGTCTTTTAGGACTCGGGTGAGGCAATCCCCAGAACAATCAAGGACTTTGAAATAAATAAGGTCTGCGCCGGTCTCGAGTTTGGCGCCGACGACAATGGCACGGCATTTCTGCGATTGGGCGCGACAAGAGCTGACTTCGGCGACTCCATATGGAAAGCCGGCGAAGAATTCGACGGCAGCACGGACTTCACAATTGGTGGCGGCGCAAAAGCGACCTTGCTCGAGCACGGCAACCTGAAACTCGGCGTAGTACTTCAGGCTAACTGGTCCAGATTTGACGGAAAACTAGGGGCGAGCAACTGGTTCGCCGACGACGTGATAAGTATGGATCTTGCCGAACTCCAAATTGCAGCCGGCGCGACTCAGAAGTGGTCGGAGAGTATGTGGATTTACGGCGGCCCGTTCGTTTATTACATCAAGGGCGAGTTCGAGGACACATACTCTGTACTGCGAGGAACCGAGCAGCCCATCCTTGCATCCGCCCTTTCAGATTGGCAATACTCATGGCAGATCGACCAGGGCCCGCTCTACGGCTTCTTTCTGGGGGCCAAACTCCAGCTTACCGAAGACAGCATTTTGAATATCGAGTACCAGTATTCGTCCGACGCCAGCGCCTTCGGCGCAAGTTTGATACTGCCCTATTGAGCACACTTGAGGCCCGTCCATACAAAGCTATGTATCTGCGTAATCCGTGAAATCCGCGGTTTGTTCAGATAGATTCCTCGGCTGTACTCGCAATGACAAGCACATTTGTCACAATCGGGAGGAAATAATGCCCTCGCTCAAGCCTGGCGCAGATGTAGCTCGGCATGCCACATGGGAACCAAAACAAAGATTACATCCCATAATTGTCTTGAAATCGTGATTGACTCGGGGCAAATGAGTTTGTATAATACGGATTAATTGGTGTTGAGGGGGCAGCAATAATGTAAACTTCAGTGATGGAGGCCAGGAAAATGAGACGGTTAGTTTCACTTCTCGCGTGTGCCCTTGTCTTCAGCTAACGTTTGATGATGTTTCGTCGTCATTGGGGGCTCTTTAACTACTTTGATGGAGGTTAGGAAAATGAAACGATTCGCTTCACTACTCGCATGTACCCTTATTCTTGTGCTGTCACCCAGGGGGTTGAGTACCGAGTTCAACACAGACGGCGATACCGAGGGTTGGATGCCAAATGGAAAAATCGCTGACCTGGCGGCCAAGGACGGGGTGATGACCGTGACCATTGCGGCCAACATAACCGACCCGTATATCAATTTCCACCCCGCACCAGCGCTGGATGCCAATGACGTCACCGGGGTTCTTGCACGGATGCGCTGGTCCGTGGATGCAAGCACGGCCGGAGGCAAGAGCTTCTTCTGGTTCCATCCCAGCCACACAAGCAAGGGATATGAAGTGAGCGACTCCAATGACTGGCAAATTGTTTTTGTCGACCTTCTGAGTGAAGCGGAGTGGGCCGGAACGATTAATCAGATTCGTTTCGATCTGGCCGACGGCATCGGAGAGGATCGAACGGTGGAATTCGACTGGATCCGTCTGGAAAATCTCTATCTGACCAACGAGACATTCGAGTGGGGCGGCCTGTTGGGCTGGGACGTCATCGGCGATCCGGTCAATTTTGACGATCAAGAGTTTGAGACGGTAAATTCTCTCTCTTATTCCGTGAAGTGTACCGGAACCGGAGAATATATCGCCTTGGCGCAGCCTATCAAAGGCGGCCTGGAAAAGGACGAAGGGTACGTCGCGACCGTACACGCCGCAGTGAATATCCCCGCAGACTCGTGGGACCCGAGCGCTTCGCTGTGGTTCCGCGTACGCGAGTTCAACGGCACCGAAGAGAGGCTGAGTCCTCCCATCGAGGTCACTGTTTTTGACGAGTGGTTCCAGTGCGCCAGTTCGTTGGAGCTGGCCTATACGCCTGCCGAGCGAACCGCCCTGGAGGTGCAGTTGTATTCGAGTTTGCCCTCCGGCAAGGTCTTCTATTTTGACGACGTGTTCGTAAGCTGGGCTGAGCCGCTTTTTGATGTCAGAGACGATAATTGGCGCTACGTCAACTCCCATTGGGAATTCAATACCCCGCGTGAGACCGAAGGATGGTGGAATCCCAATTCCGAACGCATCACCTATTTTGACGTGAACGATGGAAGCTTGTTGGTGGACTTGCCGGCAGGCACATCTGATCCTTACTTCTTCTCAGCACCAGGGCCTTACTACGCCGAGAACATTGGGGGCGTGGCCGTTCGCATGAAATGGACCGGCGATGAGGCCGACCAGCAGAAGACGCAGCACGCTGCGTTTTGGTTCCCCGTTGAGGGCGGACACGGCTCACGACCGTGGAGTGTTCCCGTCATTGGTGAGTGGTTTGTCGCATACATCAATACGGGCGCGTTCTGGGAGGGCTGGATCAATAACTTCCGTTTCGATTTCGGCCACTATGACAACCTCACCTTGGTGGATATTGACTGGGTCAGATTCTATGGCGAATACATTATGAACAATGATTTTGCCGGGTCCCTGGAGCCGTGGGTAAAACAAGGCGCCGGCGACATCAGCGCATTTTCTCTGGCGACCGATCAGAAGGTCTCGGGCGAAACATCTCTCGGTATCGAAGGTCTGGGCTCGGACAGCTTCCATGCTGTCGCTCAGACTGTCGAGGAGTGGGATCGAATCCCGAAAGGCGCAGCCCTTACGCTGCGGGGCACGTATTATGTCCCCGCCGATTCGTGGGATGGCAGTTCGGTTCTTTGGCTCCGCATAAAAGAACAT
Source organism: Phycisphaerae bacterium (assembly GCA_016782865.1). Lineage (GTDB taxonomy): Bacteria > Planctomycetota > Phycisphaerae > Sedimentisphaerales > Anaerobacaceae > SG8-4. The sequence continues at coordinate 49,676 of JADHXR010000025.1, read as the reverse complement.
GACGGGAAAGTCGAGAACCTCACGGCATCTCTGACAACTCCTGTGCTGGATGCCTGGACGCCGTTCGAATACACGCTCAACACAGTGTACGAGCCCAATGAACGGACCACCATTGCGGTGCAGTTGTTCTCCAAAACGCCGGTAGGCAAGATGATTTATGTCGATGACGTCTTCCTGACTGTGGTAGCCTCCGAGCAGGCGCCGGAACAGGAGTTTACCTGGCCTGTGAACAGTATAAAGCTTGCCGAAGGCCAGCAGATAACCATCGACGGCCAAGTCTCCGCAGCCGAATACGCCGGAGCACAGGCGCTGGTTCTCAACGCTGAGACTCGTACCGGCGCAGATCCTTACTTCGAGGGTCTCACCCATGCCGGTCAGATTAACACCCAGTCCACGGAGACCTCCCTGGATGACTTCAACGCCACTTACTATTTCATGTGGGATGACACATACTTTTACGCGGCCGTCTCCGCCCAGGATGATAATTACAGCTATGCGGGACCGTATCCCAACAGCTCGGACACGCTCCAGTTTGTCCTTGGTCAGACCACTGCCGAAGCGACCACAGCAGGCATGTATATCCCCACGATAGCGCCGGATGGTGGAACCGGAAGTCCTTTCGCCAAGAACGACTTCGGCGCCTGGATCTCTAAGGACATCATGGCACAGTCCGACTATGCCGGCTCGGTCGATCCGGCAACCCAGGACTGGACCGTGGAGATCAGGATTCCGTGGTCGGCGATGCAGGGTGACTTCGCAGCCGATGTATTCCCGCCGAATGTGGGTGACAGCGTTGGATTTTCAGTGCTGGCCATCGACTATGACAACGGAGCAATGGGTTGGTTTGCCGGTAATGGCGATTTCCCATGGAGCGGCATGGGTATGCAACCGCTGAACTTTGTAGAAAGACCTGCGCCGTAGCAGGATTGCAGTTAGGACACGTCGGGGCTCAGCGGCGCCTCCGCTGGGCCCCCTTTCAATATGGCTCTTCCAAGAACAGGCCCGATGAGTTGTGGCACCATCTCCTGCAAGGCTTTTCGCTGCAGGCAGACCGGCCGCGCTTTCTCCCGTTTTCTGTCGGTCTGGCTCGTATGGATAACCCTGCCGACACTCTGCGTCGATGCCCGGACGGTAGCGGAGTGGGACTTCTCTTACGGGATGCACGGCTGGAAGGGAAATCACCACGTAACCGATCTGATCCACTCTCGGCAGGGATTGAGTTTTACGTCCACAGGCGTCGACCCCTGGATCGAAGGGCCTGCGGTCAATCTGCGGACAGATCGACTCACAAAAGTCACCGTCCGTATGAAATCCAACGCCAACAGTACCGGCGAACTCTTCTACGGCCCATATTTCCAGGCAGGCCGTTCGGTGCGCTTCGCCGTAAACAATGACAACGATGTATATGGACGGAGGCGTCTCTCATGTGCGGCCGCCGGCGGCGCCGCTGCTGTTCGGTGACATTGAGGCGTTTGTACAATGGCGATTCGACGCGGCTGTCGATGCCTTGGGGCCATTTGACGTCACCGGTGTCAAAGTGTACCGGCCCGGCGAGATCGACTACGGCAAGACCCACTTCGCCAATCACGCCAACGGTTACGGGGCGGCCAACCTGATGAGTCTTCTGGAAGGTGCGGCCCTTTCCGCGGACCCCGAGCTTATCGAAGTGGCACTCGATTTGCTGGACAAGCAGACCTCGCTCTATGCGAACACTGTTCCGCGCGGCGCCCAGACGTGGGAGATCCCTTTGCACACGCCGGACATCCTCACCTCAGGCCGTTTAGTCAGGGCCTATGTCCTGGGCCACATCATCACAGGACGACAGGATTATCTCGAACAGGCGCGTTACTGGGCATGGTCCTTACTACATACTTGTGTCCGGATGGGAGGGCCCAACACCCTACGTAACCGTATGGCAATCCGGACACCGGGCAGATCCTGCGCCGAACGGTTCATCGGTTCATCGTGCCTTCGTCGCCGGAGGCGAACTCCTGACAATCGGCGCCGATGGACCGGCCATGATTCAGATCGCCAAACGGACACAGTGACGGCAACAAGAACGTCAAACCGGCTATTCTTTCGTTCTTACAATCCTGATACCCCGTGGAGCGTCGATTGAGGATTTGACCGAACCGTCGGGTTGCCTATCATGTCTGATCTTTATCACGCCGGCAGGTGTCGGAAACGTCCCTTCGGCCCAGTCGAGATCGGCCAGATGCGGATCGATTTTGATGACCTTGCAGCCCGGCTCTACGATTCTTACACCAAGGATGTGCTCGGTCATCCAGGCGGTCGGCCCGGAAGCCCAGCCGTGACAGAGGCTGTGACGAAAGCCCTTGTAGCAATAGTTGCCGAAATCGCCATGAATGTCTTTGAAGCCCGCCGGAACCAACTCGTCTATCCGAGCGGCGTTCTCGGTCCAGTCCAGATCGAAGTCCTCCCAGAACGTCGTCGCGCCCATCTCGAGCATCGCACCCCAGTACTGGCCGATGCAATCGACGGCGCCCCGGTAGTCACCCGCCATCGCGCGGGCCTGCAGAACGTAATATCCGTAGAACGTGCTCATGCGTTTGGGGCCGTCGACCGCCATAACCTCGCGGTTGAGTTTGACCGCATCGTCCAGTCCCGCAAGGGCTATCAGAGCCGCCGCCTGTTTGCTGCCGGCCGGATCGGGGATGTGTTTCCTTAGTCTCTCGGCGGCAGCCAGGCATTTGGCGCGCGTGGCGGATTCGCCCAGAACATCGCAAAGCTCCGCCCCGGCGCCGAGAGTCATGACAAGCAGCGAATGCAGGCCTGCGTGAATAGCCGCCTTGTTCTCGCTGGAGGGCCAGTCGAGAAAACGACCAGGGGGCATTGTTTCACGATTGTCGTCACCGACCTGGGCGGCGAGTAACGTCAAGAGGCCCTTCATGTATTGGCGCTGCTGCTTCACGTAGTCGGCATCACCCGTGTACATATACCATGAGTGATGGATGAGAACCCACCACATCGAATACGAGCTTATGCCATTCATCCATTTGGGCAGCGGCGTTTCATCGCGAATAAGATCGAGGCTCCTCGGGACGACCTCGTTATAACCGAACACCGAACAGACCGTCATCGTCTCCGGATGCATGTCCCCGATCCATACCAGCCGGTCGCGCTTGATGCCGTCCCAGAGATAATCCTGCATGTTCAGGTGGACGGTGTACGCGCCTGTATTCCATATCCGGCTGAGCCTTTGGTCGCTGCAGCGAAATGTTCCCTTGTACTCGATGTCTCGATAGAGAAAGACCGCCCGGACGCTTTTGAGCTGGACGAAACTGTCGGCCTCCTCGAGGTCGATACGAACGAAACGAAAACCCGTGTTGCCGATCTCGGCGGTTCCGAGCCAGGGCAGCAGGCAGCTCTGATCGCGGATCGCATGGTCGTTGGTCGCGTTCTTTTCGCCTCCGAGTTCGGCCATAGCCTCGCTGACAGATTCGCCGAAACGAACACGCAATCTAACAGGCTTGTTGCCCTTGCTGTGCCAGCCCATGATCTGCACGCCGCCGTGAAGTTCGTTGCCGAAGTCCAGCAGAATTCCGGTTCGGGCACTCTTTGTGCGGAGGATGCAGGGATCCGATGCGTCCAGTGTCACCTGCCCCGTGCGTTTTTTCAAAAGCACGCCGGGATTCTCGACACCTTTTGCGCTGTGCCATACGACCCGCACGGGTAACATATATTTTCGCACGCGCGGATCGGTCTCGCTGCGCTGCGCCGTTGCAGAATCGTTAATAGGCATTGGCAGCTTGACGCTCGGACCCAAAGCATCACCCGCCGGCCCCGCTGTGACACAACTGCAACAAACAATCACCAGACAGAAAGTAGCAATGGTAAACCGCCTCATGAGTTCTCCTTCTATTGTTGTTCATCAACAGGCCGCACGATAACTTCATGCCATCTTTCATTTCATTCTTCCGCACAGGTTACCAGCTCGGGGGCTTTCAGCAGGCCTGCGGGCCAGAGCTGGTAATGTTTAGTAAAGGCTTTGCCTGCGGTTATCCAGTGGCCCGGGCCGTAGGCACCTGATTTCATCGGCACCAGATGAAGCGGACCGAATGTGTTTCGACGGGTCAACACCACTTGAAGCTCGACAACGCCCGACGCTCGAACATCCTCGGTAACGTCGGCCCGATAGGGCTGCCATGCGATCATCGCGGGACTCTTGCCGGCCGGATTTACCTTTACGCAGGCGGCCTCGAATTCGGGCAGATCGATAAACATCTTTTCGGCGACACCCAGTTTCTCGCCAACAGTAATCTTGTAGGTTATCGCGCCGGAATAGAACGCCAATCCCTGGGAAGTTACCGTGCCGGCGTTGAGTTTGGCTGGAAGCGAAGTGAGGGTCTTCTTCGTGTTTTCAACCCGCACGCCGAAGTCACCGGTTAGGTATACCGCCTCTATATTGATCCCCTCATGGAAAGCGGTTTGCAGTTGTATGGTGTTCTTGCCCCGCACGAGCAGCCCCGTCGGTAAGGCGAGTCTTTCGATGCTGTTGTCCACCCACCAGCCCCTGATCGACGATGAAGGCAGCGGCTTGTCGTTGACTTTGATGGAAAATTCCTCAGGCGTCTCCATACAGAGGGTGACAAGTCCCTCCGGCATCTGCTCGATATCGAAGTCAAAGACCATCGTCACCCTGCCCTTGACCTCGAAGCCTGACTGGTTCTTTTCCCTGAACCAGGGCTGGACCATTTCGCCGCCGCGGATCGCTAGGTGGAATTTACGCCTGAGAGCCTGGTCGATCTTGAGCACCTCGGTTTCGCCCTGCCAGTCTCCGTCGGCGATTCTGTACCTCGCCAGATCCAGCACGCATACGTTCTTTTCGCTGAGCGTGTATTCATAGGGGCCGCTGTACGTCACGCGCTGCTTCTCGGCGTACGCCGGCCTGGCCGCCAGTCCGCTTTTTTTCGGGCTGACTATGTACACGTGCTCACCCGAAGGCGGAAAGTCGGCCACAACCTCAACATATCCATCACGATCCCGAGCGGCTATCGAGTAACGCTTGCCTGTAGAGCAATCCCATTCGGTGACGTACCCTTTGGCCGGGATGCGGATTCTTGCACCCGTGAACCATTTTTCGCGATTGACGTTCATTGCGACGAGGTACGCCGTCTCGCCATTGGTGCGCAACTGACAGTAGACGTCGCTGAGGTTCTCGCCCGTCGCCGCATCCAATATCTCAACGGCAGGGCTGATATTCTTCTTACAGGCATCGACTATTTCCTGTCGCTGGAAGGCAACTTGTATCGACCTGGAAGCCAGCTTGATGGCGACGTCGGATTCAATCGCATCGACGTATTTAGGCGGAGTCGACGCGAAGATGACCTTGCCCCCCGCTCGGGTGAATTCGTCCAGAATCTTCACCGTCGTAGATCGCATCGTTACCATGCTCGGAACGACGACTGTTTTGTAGGGCGCCTTTGCGATCCACAGGACGGGACCACCCGGGGCTTTTTTTTCGATGCGATACAACCGGCCGATCATCTCTTCGTCGCCGTAATCGAAGTCGATCTGTGCGCCGGCGAGGAAATGGAAGATGTCCCGGTAATCCTTTTCGAACTCTTTGAGTTCGGGTGACCTCGGCGTGACGATATTCTGCGCCCAGCCGGCGTGAATCTGACACCAGAGGCTTTCGACAGGATTGACGACCAGGACATCGCAGCAGGGCTTGCCCTGGAGGAGTATCAACCCCAGCCGGGCGTAGTACGTTTCGATAAAATCGTAATCGGCCCACCAGGTCGATTGGTAAAAGATGCTCGCGGGATAATCGCGTTTTGCCTCGCCGGCCATCGTGTACCAGCTCAGGTGGGGACAGCGCACGTTTACGCCGAACAGGGCCTGCCAGTCGCCGACCGCCTTGTGGCCTTCGAAGTTGAACTGCCAACCGGTGCAGCCGTAAAGCTCGGAGAGGAGCCATTTTTGACCGAGTTGGCGCGCAACGGAAGTGAGTTGCTTGACGATCCAGAAATTGCGATTGCCCTCGGTGAGCACGTCGACGCCGGGCCAGTGCTCGAATTCGTAGAACCGCATCAGCGAACCCTGCATGGTCGCCTGGGCGGTCAGCGAATCTTCGTGCAGGACATGACCGGTGAGGATCATGTTATTGTCCTGGCACCAGTCGAAGAGCGGCTTTGCGAAGTTTTCGAGAAAGAGCTGCTGGGTCAGCTCCATGTAATGCCATTTGACCTGCGAGACTTTCCTGCCGTCCTTTTGCAGAAACAGTTCCGGGAGCTTGTCGATGATATCGTAGCCGAAACGCTTCTTGAACTCTTCGGCGAACTTCTGAGTCCAGGGCGTCATCCAGTGACTGTTCTCGTTGCTGATTCCAAAGCCCATCATCACGGCGCCGCGATGTGGTTCATCGGTGAACACCCCCAGAAGAGTTTTTCCGGGGCGGTCGCCGCAGCGTTCTTTATACTGATCGTGCGTCAGGCGAATATACTCGTCGGTCGCATCGCGATTCATCGCATCGACGTAGGTGTAACCGTTGTAGAAGCTGGACTTGTCCATCTCCTCGATTTTGAAGGTGAGAATAGTCGTGTCTTTAGATGCGTCGAGATCCGTGTACTCATTGATTCGCGTACATCTGGTGTATTTCAGTTCCTTCAGATCGCATGCGAAGGCGGCGACAATATCGTCGCTCCATTGGAACTTGTCCGCGGGCGTTCGGTAGCAGCTCATGAACTTGAGGCGATATTCGGGATTCTCCGTTACCATTCCGCCCGCCGTGCCGCTCGGCCAGCGGTCTTCGTCGTAGAGCCAGGATTCCATGCCGAGCTTCGTGCCCTCGTCGGTGCAGGCGTTGACGAGATCGAACCATTCGTCGCCGAGATACTCGGTGGCAAGGCCCGTGCGCGAGTGCATGAAAAAGCCGCCGAAACCCATCTCCTTCATAACGTGAATCTGGCGAATGAGTTCGTCCTGCTCGAGTCGGCCGTTCCATGACCAGAAGGGTTTGCCGCGAAATGCAGGGCCCGGCTCGATGAACCGCCGATACAATTTCTCAGGCGGCAGGTTAGTGGGTATCGCCCCGAGCGGATGAGCTACTTTCGAGACAGAATTGCCGCCTTGTGCAAAACATAAATGAACGAGCATCGGCAGTGCAACTACGCTAACTAAAGATATCATCCTCTTCATCGAGATAACTCCTGCAATATTTCGTCTATTCATTGTCTTCCATCTCCCAGCTTTTGAGCGTTTTGCCGGTCTTAGTCTTCAGTTTGATCCAGTCGAACTCGATTGCGCCGGGCGCGTCTCCCGGATCGATGCGGATTGCTTTGAGAGCTGCCCTGGCCTCGAACGAGACGGAATACTCGCGCCACTTTCCATCGTGGATGATGTCGAAGCTGATTCTCTGGTTGGGACCGAAATTCCTTTGCCTTGCGTCGGCCCAGAAGAACTGCCCGCCGCCTTCGGCGTTCGAACGCATTCGAAAGTGAATAACCATCGAACCTCGTTGACCGGGCACATTCGCGCAACGAATATGGGGATCGCCCCCGATCGAATCGAGCACGAGCAAACCGCCCTTTGTCGAAATCGTACAGTCTTTGGACGGAGCCCAGCCCCTCAAGTTCGGCGCGTATGCGGGGTTCTTGATCGGTATGATCGCTCCTGTGTCGGCGAGGAATCCGTCGATAAGTTTGTCCAGCTCGGCGACTTTGCCCGGCAGTTTCTGCGCAAGGTCGTTCTCCTCGCCCACGTCCTCGAGAAGATTGTACAATTCATAACCATTGGATCGATCCGGTCCTTCTCCGTAGAATCGAATCAGCTTCCAGTGCCCCTTTCGAACATACGTGCTGGGCAGGTTATTTGTCGCGGGGACGTAGTGCGGGAAGTGGCAGAAGATGGCTTGGCGTTTTAGCGAAGCCCCCTTGGCCAGAGCCGGGACGATGCTGATACCATCGAAAGATTGATTACTCTTGGTTCGAATCCCTGCCATCTCAAGCATGGTCGGATAAAAATCGACCGATGAAATCAGCTCATCGCATTTTGTGCCGCCCCTGACGACACCGGGCCAGATAATGATGCACGGAACGTGCGAGCCGCCCTCGTAGATATTACCCTTGCCGCCTCGCAGGGGGAAATTGTTCGTGGGGGTCGTGCCCTCGACCTCGTTGTACATGTTGCCCCCGTTGTCGGACATGAAAATGATGATGGTGTCGTCGGCGATCTTCAACTCGTCGAGCTTGTCGAGGATTCGACCGATGCTTTCGTCCATGCTCTGGAGCATAGAGGCCATGATCGGGCAATCCTGCCTGCCGCGAGGGTCTGTCCTGGAGCGGTACTTCTTCGTAATGTCTTCCTTTGCCTGGAACGGCGCGTGCACGGCAAAATGCCACAGGCACAGCATGAAGGTCTCGTCCCTGTGCTCTTGGAGATACTTCAGAGTCTCATCGGTAACGCGGTCGGTGATGTACTCGCCCTCGGGCCCGTCGGGTATCGTCTGGAATCGGTACGGCGAGAAATAGCTCGGCGGTCCCGGATTGGGCGCCCCCAGGTCGTAGTCAAAGCCCTGATTGCGGGGCCAGTATTCCTCGTTGCGGCCCAAGTGCCACTTGCCGATGAACCCGGTCTTGTAGCCGGCGTCGGCGAAGGCCTCGGCGACCGTGTATTCTTCGGTAGGCAGAAAGCGACGCGACTGGGGCGTAATCATTTTCTTGTCGGCGGCGGCCCTGGCTGCCATCAGGGGAATCTTAGGATCCAGCGGCGGCAGGTGGCAGGCCGGCGTGGTTATTTTCAGACGCGCGGGGGATTTGCCCGTCAGGACACTCGCCCGCGTGGGCGAACACAACGGACTGGCCGAGTATGCATTGGTAAAGAGCATGCCGCGTGAGGCAAGCCGTTCGATATTTGGGGTCTCGTAGTATTTACTGCCGAACAGCGTCGTATCGATCAGGCCCATATCGTCTGCGAGGATGAACAGGATGTTGGGGCGTTTGCCGGTGTCTCTTGCGCAGACCAATGACGGGACCGCCAGAGACGCAATTGTCATCCCGGCCGCCTTAACAAAAGCCCGCCTGGATATTGAACACATAATCAATCCTCCTGCTGCAATCTGTAGTTGAAATGCATATTGCGACGCAAGGTTGCTAAAGTCCATAGCCACTGTGTAATTATGCCGAGGGCCGCAAACGCTGTCAAGAAGCGAGCAAACGTCCTGTGATATTGCACGGTCCGCAGACCCTCAGGACCGTACATGAAGAATATCTTGCCCGGTAGGGCTTAACCGTATATCTTGTGTATAAAAACTTGCGGGAGTCAGGCAATGAAGCAGACAACCTATTTGCAGTGGGCAATCGAAAACACCAAGACTGCGTGGTGGCATGACTCGGCAGAGCCGGGCGAGCTTGAGTGCGCAATGCGCAGGGGCGCAGTCGGCGCCACAACCAATCCTTTTCTCTCGAATCTCGCGCTATCGGTGAACAGAGACGCGTGGGCCGGCGAGATAGATAGAGCGTTGTCTGAGAACGCCGAGCCCGAAAGAAAAGCCGAAAACCTGATGAGCATCGCCATAACACATGCCGCCCGCCAGCTTGAGCCGCAATACGAAAAGAGCGAAGGGCGGATGGGCTATGTCTGCGCACAGGTCAATCCCGCACGCGCGGCAGACAGAGAGTGCATGTTCGAGATGGCGAGGCGTTTTCACACCTGGGCGCCCAATATCGCCGTCAAGCTGCCCGCCACGGCGACCGGTCTGGATGTGCTCGAGGACTGCACGGCCGAAGGAATCACGGCGACATTGACCATAAGCTATACGGTGCCGCAGGTAATTGCCATCGCCGAGAGACACCGCCTGGGGATCCGGCGAGCCAGGCAAAACGGGGTCGAACCGGGCAAATGCTTTGCCGTAATCATGATCGGGCGCCTTGACGATTATATCAGGGACGTCGCGCACGACTCCAAGGCGGGCATCAGCGAATCAGACATTCGCCAGGCGGGTTTGGCGGTTTCCAAGCGGGCCTATTCGATCTACCGGCAACGCGATTACGAAGCTGTATTGCTTGTCGCCGCCCTGAGAGGGACATACCACATGACGGAATTGGCCGGCGCTGATATCATCATGTCGATTGCTCCGCCGTATCAGGAGATGCTGCTGTCCGAAGAATTGCCCCGCGCCGAAAGGATCGGCCGCGAGATACCGGTCGATGTGATTGAGAGACTCTCTGCACTGGGTGAATTCGCCAGGGCTTACGAGCCGGACGGGATGGCGCCGGAGGAATTCATTACGTATGGAGTGACGCAAAAAACGCTTGCACAGTTCTACGAAGGCGGTTGGAAATTATTGGAGAATTTCCTTTAACAAAATTAGAAATCAAAACGCAAAGCTTGTCCCTTCGACAGGCTCAGAGCCTGCTCTGAGCTTGTCGAACGGGGCAGGCTCCGAGCGAAGGCGAGGGATGCAAAATTTCGGAATCCCGGCAAGCCGGGATGCTGTTTAAGAGAGTCCGCGAAGCGGCTCCTCAATTTTGATTTATGATTTTTGATCTTTGCAGTTAATAGAAAGGTTTTGCAATGGAAAAGATTGGATTTATCGGATTGGGAATAATGGGCAACCCTATGGCGAAGAACCTGCTCAAAGCGGGCTACTCGCTGACGGTTTACGACATTGTATCGGAAAAGATCGACGATGTGGTTAAGGCGGGCGCGCAGGCGGGCTCATCGAACAAGGAGGTCGCCCAAAAGAGCGAGATTGTAATAACCATGCTGCCCAATTCGCCTGAGGTCAAGGAGGCTGTGCTGGGCGCCGACGGCGTTCTCGACGGAGCCGCACCCGGCACTATCCTCGTCGATATGAGTTCAATCGCACCTCTGGCGAGCAAGGAGGTGTCGGAAAGAGCAAAGGAAAAAGGAGTAATTGTGCTTGACGCCCCCGTCAGTGGGGGAGAGCCAAAAGCCGTCGACGGCACGCTGGCGATCATGGTGGGCGGCCCGGCCGAGACGTTCGAAAAGGTTAAGGACATTCTGGCCGTAATGGGCGCTTCGGTGACATTAGTGGGGGAAATAGGCAGCGGGAACATGACAAAGCTGGCCAATCAGATCATCGTCGCTCTCAACATTGCCGCGATGTCCGAGGCGATGGTCCTGGCGGCCAAAGCAGGCGTCGATCCGGAAAAGGTCTTTCAGGCAATTCGCGGAGGATTGGCGGGCAGCACGGTACTGGATGCCAAGATGCCGCTGGTGCTTGAAGGCAACTTCAAGCCGGGATTTCGCATCGAACTGCACATCAAGGATCTGGCCAACGCACTTGACACCGCCCATGAGGTCGGAGTCCCCGTTCCGCTATCGGGCGCAGTGATGGAGGTCATGCAGGCATTGAAAGCCGACGACAAGGGCGCGGACGATCACGGCGGGATCATCCAGTTCTACGAAAAGCTGGCCAAGGTCCAGGTAAGACGACAATAGAAGTAAAAAGTAGAAAGCTACAGAAGTCATCCCGGCGCGCCGGGATTGATGTTTCATTGGAAATACGCTTGAGTCAGTTGAAAGGCGATAGTGGCGCTAATCTGATTTCTCTTCTGTTTTCACAAACAATACTCCGTCGTATTTGGGCCGACCGCCGGCATAATATTTGCTCCATCTGAAGGAATTGCGCGTGTTCTTCTGCAAATCGCGAAGTGAAAGATAACTATACTCGTAATCCTTCATTAGCATCTTGACAATCGAATCAATATCGCTCTGTTTCTCCGGGCCAGCTTCATCCGCCTTTGTCGTGCCATGATAGAGAGGGACCAGCCGGATGGAGGCGACCTTTCCCTTTGTCGGCGAGTATTCTTTCGCAAAATATCGCGCTTCAAAATTCTTGTCTGTTAAAGAGACGTGCGCCGCACCAACACGGCACAGTAGGATTGCCTTTCTTTGTTGGGCCTTCTGGTAGGCTCGTTTTATTGTTTTCTTGAAGTAACGATATCTGATGGGATGAGCCTTCTGCCGGTCTTTCCTAATAGACTGATAGCGATTCGAGGCTACAAGCAATTCCATAGAAAACAGTATTTCGTCCTGGTCTACAGATGAAAATGTATCAAAATGCTGCAGGAACAGCTTCTTCAGCTCCTTTAGATAACGGCTCATTTTGTCATACGTATCCTGGGCGGTCAGTTGAGCAACCTTATCTTGCATTATCCGGCGAGCTTCATCAGAAGTAGATCGATTCGCCAATTCCTGCAAAAAAAGTCTAGTCTCCTTCTTGTTGTGATGAATCGAGTGTTCCAAATCAATCGCAGTCATCAATATCTTCCTGCCTGCGGTCTGACTGGAATTGAATGCTCGAATGGTCTCAGGATATAGCATTGGATTAATTGTCTTCTCATTACCTAAACTGACTGCTTCCATTAATGGGTGTGCGCCATAGCAACATTCTACAGCACAGACAACCGGCCTGTGAGTTGCCAAGTAGACAGCCAGCCTGGACGCGGCCTGAATCAGTGGGTCGACATTGTGTGTTTCGCCAAGAAATATGATTTCGTTTTCTTTCAGGGGCGGCGGTAATTCTTCCAGACTGTCAGACAAAAGAACTACATTCTGATTCAATAAGTCAGTCAATTCCTCAGGCGGGAAAGCAGTATGTGTCATCACCGTGCAGGAGGATAAGAAAACCAGCGAGACACAAGATAGGTACTTATAAGTCATGGTATCGACCTTTCCTGGGAACTTCCGGTTCATATTCGATTCTTGCCTTTATGATGCTGCGGGCATCATGGGCATTATGTACGCAAGTAGAAGCGTGAATCCCAGTCCGATTACGCCGAGTGCAGCGGTGAGAATGGTCCAGGACTTGAGCGATTCTATTTCCGTCAGACCGCCCATCCGCGCGAAGATCCAGAAGCCGCTGTTGTTCATCCAGTCGCCAACCAGCGAACCACTTCCGATCGCCATCGCGAGGTACACCGGATTGCAGCCAAGCATCTGGGGCGAAATATCCATGGCGGCGAATATGCCAACGGTGGTTATCATTGAAACGGTTCCGGAGCCCTGAGCGAATTTCATCACGGAAGCAACGGCAGCCGCCATCAGCAATATCACTAATCCACCTTGCGCGCCGACCAACTCTCCGAGCACATCCTTAATGCCGGCCTCTCGAAGCATGGCGCCGAACGCACCGCCGGCGGCCGTGATCAGGATTATCATGCCCGCACTCATCAGGGCAGTTTCGCTTCTGGAGGCCAGTTCCCTGAAAGACAGCCTTCGCTGGCGGACCAGCACGAACATGGCAACAGCCGCTGCGAGCAGCAGCGCCGAGTCACGGTGGCCCAGAACCGCCGCGGTTTGAACCAGTGCTTCTGAAATCGAATGCGCTAAGGCATCGCCGGGCAAAACGACCGCGATCAGTTTTGCCAGGTTGTCCTTGCCAATTGCTGTGTTCACCGTGTTCCAAGAGATCAGAATTATCGGCAAAGCGATAGGAGCGAATGAAATCCAAAACCCAGGGAGTTGATCGTCATCGAGCGGTTCCGGTTCAGCCTCACCGGCATAGGGACGCATGGGGATGTCCATCCGTCGGTTGATCACCTTGCATACCAGCACGCCGAGCGCGGCGGTGGGCAGACCAACGAGCAAGCCCATCACCATCATCAGGCCGACATTGACCTTGAGTTCACTCGCCATAAACAGCGGGCCCGGCGTCGGCGGAACAAGTGTGTGGGTAATCGCCGCACCGGCGACAATAGCCGTAAGGTACAGCACGTAGTTCTTTCGCGTGCGAGACCACAAGGAGCGGGCCAGCGGGACCAGCAGGTAGAAGACTGTGTCGAAGAAGACGGGAATCGAGAGCGCAAATCCGCTTAGCATCAGCGCCGTGGGCGCCCGCTTTTCGCCCAACAACTTTAGAAAAGACCGCACGATCCGGTCGGCTGCACCGCTGTCCATCATGCACTTGCCGATGATAGCCGCCATGGCGATTACAATGCCGATACCTCCGGCGACCCCGCCGAACGCCTTACCCACACGGGCAATCTTGTCGGCAAAGTCACCTGGCGAGAGCATACTGATGACCATTGCGGTCGTAATCAGCGCAACAAAGGCGTTTAAGCGCAGCACGAGCATCATAGCGATGAGCAGGGCAACTCCAATAATCAATATGACGATCGGGTTCAACATAGTGGATCTCCAGGTTTCGTGGCGTAATCTTTATTTACAGATTCAAGCGCTCTTTCGCAAAAGCGAGGCTTTGTTTGATATTGTCCCCTTCGAGCTTGACCAGTTCATCCAACGGAAGATGATTCACCTTTGGCAGGCTCTCGGTCGATGCATTCGCCCGGACGTATCTGAGAGCACGCGCCAAATCAGATCCCGGCACGTCGGTGAAAGTCACCCAGTACTTGTCCGTCAGACATGGGACTTTCAGCGCATCCCGCGTCGCCATCTCCAGGCTGAACCTGATATCGGGATTTGCCTTTCGGAGAATATCGACCATCTTCGACAGATCGAGCACACCCTGGCCAAGCGGGACATCGGCAAGCAGAAATCCCTCTTCGTATTCGCCGACCGCCATGTCTTTGAGATGGGCCGAAAAGCCTACCGGTGCGTACGCCTCGACGACCGCCATCGGGTCTTCCAGCAGCGCAAAGCTGTTATTCGTATCGACGCAGACGCCGACGTACTCGCTGCCGAGCCGCTTGATCATATCGAGCATCTGATCGATGCGCCAGTCTTTGTGGTTCTCAATCGCCAGCCGCATGCGTTGTCGAGCTGCAACCGGCCCAGCTAATTGCAGCGATTTCAAGGAACGCGCCGCAAACGCTTCGAACTGCCCGGCATTACTAAATTGCTCATAGCGCCGTCCGCCTATCGCGGTGCGGATTACTCTCGCGCCGGCTTGTTTGGCCGTTCGCAACGCCGCTTCGAATCTCTCGACATCAGAGGATTGCTTAGGCAAAGACACCGAGCCTTCAACGAACACATCGTAACCTTCGGCTTTTCGGCGAACTCTTCGCGCGTAATCTTCGTCTGGGACGCCTATGTTCATCTGAACACCGCCGGCGCCGACCTTGTGACAATGGTCTATGAAGTTCAGAGGATCTGAAAGCCCTTTCTTCACTGCCGCCGAACGGTCCGCCCTGAGCCTGGCGCTGTAGGAAAACTGCGCAATGCCCAGCCGGGAATTGCCTGCCCGCCCGGTGCCTGAGACTCTCGTCAGGTCCCCAATTGTTGCCGTCGTCAGCCCACCGGCGATTGAACGAAGCACCTCTCGACGATCCATTCTTTTCTGTCCTCTCATGTCTCAAACCATTGGGAACATTTATTTGGCCATCATACCTGGTCCGGCATCACGAACGGTTCGCGGTAGTTTCGTCGCAGATACATGTTCGCCAAATCGGCAAATTCGCCCACAAATTCCTCACTCTTGTTGTCGAACGTAAGAGCAGGCCCGATAGTCATGGGCTCGCGCTGAAGGTCCACTTCGTTGGCCTTTAGATGTTTGAGGCAACGCTCGAACGCCTCTGCCAACAAGTCGTTTCCTGCGACCGCCTCGGCGATTCTTTCAGGCGATTCCTTGCGACCGAGGCGATACGATATGTTGGCCATGTGACAGAGTGTTGCAGTGACGTGACCTTCGAGAACGTCGGCCCTGAGGTCACTGATGTTGCGGCTCCTGAGAGCCTCGATAAAGTTGGCCTGATGTCCGATACCGCCGTCCCCGGGGAACTGCCTTGTCCTCTTGCCGTCGTTGTCGTACGCCCAGCCGCCGCCTCTTCCGCCGGCAAAATACCCCCCCTCGCATTGGATCACCATCCCGAAACTTGTCCCCTTATAGTGCTCTGTGGCACGCAGGCCTTTGCGCCGCCGCAGGCCGCGTACTTCGTAGATAATCGGGGCCGGTTCATAGTCAAAGAACGTGATCTGTGTATTGGGGGTTTGCCCGTCATCGTTCATGCCGACCCGACCGGCGATGCTGATCGCCCTCGGGGCGACCTCCCTTTGGCCAATCACCCATCGGCTCTCGTCGACGTTATGTGCGCCGAGATTGCCGACCTCGCCTGAGCCGGTATCCCAGAACCAGTGCCAGTCATAATGCAGGTTCTCCCGCATCAGGGGCACCAGGGGAGCAGGCCCCTGGAAGAGATTATAATCCAACGATGCCGGAATAGGTTGCGGCCCGTTGACCCGGCCGATGCTTTCGCGAAGGCCGTAGCTGAGCGCCCGCACGAGTTTGATGGCGCCCAGGTTGCCCTGTTTGACATACTCGACCGCTGCCCGCAGTCCGACATCGGAACGGTTTTGCGAGCCTGTCTGGACAATGCGTTCGTACTTGCGGGCCGCCTGCACCATTTTGCGCCCTTCCCAGATGTTATGGGAGAGCGGCTTTTCCACATACACGTCCTTGCCCGCCTGACAGGCCCAGACGGTCATCAGTGCGTGCCAGTGATCGGGCGCGACAACAACGACAGCATCGATATCCTTATCATCGAGCAGCCTGCGGTAGTCCACGTATCTGGTGACTTTTTCATTTCGGTCCTCGAACTTCCTGGCTTCAATATCAAGAAATTGAGTGTCCGCATCGCAAAGCGCAACTATGCGAACGCCCGGGACCTTCGGGAATATTTCGAGATGCTCCTTGCCCTTTTTGCGCAGGCCCACTATGGCGATGCGGATGTCATTGTTTGCCCCCCTGATCCTTGACGGGGCCTCGGCGCCGGCGGCAACAGCCGCCAGGTTCCTGATAAAGCCTCTGCGAGTCAGGCCGCTCATTTGTCTCGTCCTCGTCAAAGCCGGATCGTGCAAGACCCGTCATTATGTTGATGCCGACCACATCGAGATGCTGGTCACAGGCATATATCTAACGTGTTGAGAATATGAACACGGTCATGGTACTGTACTCTTGGCTGGGCCGCAACCGGGTGGAAGGAAAATGCGGCTTGTTGGGCGAGTCAGGAAAATGCTGAGTCTCAAGGCAGAAACCATAGTGCCTATCGTAGAGCTTTGAGCCTTTGCCCATGATTGCCCTCATGCCGTTGGCCGTGTAGAACTGCATCCCCGGTTCAGTGGTGCGCACCGTCATTACCCGGCCGCTCGTGGGCTCATACACCCGGGCAGCCAAGACAAGTGAACCGTCTGAATTCTTGAGCACGTAGTTGTGATCGTATCCCCGCGTCTGAGTAAGCTCCTCGATCCTCGCTCCGATTGTCTCCGGCTCGGTGAAGTCCAGAGCGGTGCCTTTGACACTTTGGATCTCCCCCGTCGGGATCAGCGCTTCGTCACCGGGCGTATAAAAGTCCGCATTGATCGTCATCTCATGATCCAGAACGTCCCGGCTGCCCGCCCCGGCGAGGTTAAAGTAGCTGTGGTTGGTGAGGTTGACGATCGTAGGCTTGTCTGTAGCAGCTTGGTAGCTTATCTTCAACTCGTTACGATTCGTCAACGTATAAGTCACAGTGCAGTTCAGGTTACCCGGAAAACCTTCGTCGCCGTCTGCGCTGAGATACGTAAAGCGAACACCCGTTTCTTCGTTGTTCTTGAACGACCGGCCCCTCCATACGACCTTGTCGAATCTCTTGCTTCTCCCGCCGTGGATGTGATTCTTGCCGGAATTGGCGGTCAGCTTGTGCTCGACACCATCAAGCATGAACCTGGCGCCTTCGATACGATTGGCATAGCGCCCGACCGTGGCCCCGAACATAGGGTTCCTCTTGAGGTAGGAGTCCATATCGTCGAATCCGAGCGCGATGTCACCCAATTTGCCCGCGCGATCCGGAACCTCCAGCGACACCAGTATCGCCCCGTAGTCAATGACCTTTGCGCGCAGCCCTTTGGCATTTGTCAGCTCGTAGACATTTACCTCAGTACCGTCAGGCATCCGACCGAACGATTCCTGAGTTACGCCCGCGCCGGCTCCGCTTGAAACCGATGACCAGCCGGTAACCATCAGCAGTATGCAGAAATAAATTCGGTAATTAGCCATGTCACAGTCCTCTCATTAAAAGAAATCAAAGATCAAATATGAAGGAACTGGACTGCCGCTTCTGCGGGAATGACAAGCTGTGGAACCCGCCGTAGGCGGATGACTTTGTTCCCGCAGAGCGGGGGCCCTTCCTTAATTTTGCATCCTTCGACTTCGCTCAGAGCCTGCCCCGCTCGACAAGCTCAGGGCAGGCTCTGAGCCTGTCGAAGGGACATGCTTTGATTTTTACATTTTGATTTTCCCTTCAACCGAGCATCATGTGTGGAGGGGTAATTACCAGTTCCGGAACGACCGCACGGGCCGGCAGCTTAGCGACCGTCACCACACAGGCGGCAATGTCCTCCGGCTGGAGCATCTTCTCGCGTTTCTCGGGCGGAGGCGGCGTGGGACGCTTGTCAACTATCGCAGTGTTCGTCTCACCCGGATAGATGTTCGTGACCTTGATGCCGTTTCCACATTCCTCCAGGTTGACAAAAGTCCCGAGCGCGCCGGTGGCAAACTTTGACACGCAGTACGGCAGACCCGCCAGAAGCATCACGCGTTTGCCTGCCAGAGACACAATGTTGACGATCAGTCCCGAACCTCTCTGACGCATGCCTGCAAGGGCGGCATGAATGCAGTTAAACGTCCCGGTCGTATTGATCTCAATCATCCGGTCGAAGTCCGCCGGGTCGATGTTGGACATCATTCGATTGGCGACGTTGATACCGGCGCTGTTGACGAGAATATCGACAGGGCCGAGTTCGTCGCCGAGCCACTGAAATAGTTTTGAGACCTGCCCGCGATCCGTGATGTCACAAGTGCGCCAGACAAAAGCAGAGTCGGCGCTTGCGGTCTTGGCGGCTTTCGCCAAGCCATCCTCATCGGTATCCGCAAGCGCAACCCTGCAGCCCTCGGCTGCAAGCGCCTTGCCGATCCCCAGCCCAATGCCTCCGGCCCCACCTACGACCAGAACGATTTTGCCCTTCAAGTCCATAATTCAATCCTTCCTTTAAACAAATCAAAATGCAATCCCGGCTCGCCGGGATTGATTTTTCATATTTGATATTTGATTATTGTTCTTGTACTCCTATTTCCAGAACAAGCTAACCAGCGACCAGCCGCCTATGATGGCAAAAGCTGCAAGCGAGATCCACAGCATTGCATCCCATAGCCGGCCCGGACGCAGGTTCTCGTCGCAGCGGCGATAGCGGAAATACAGGGCCGCAGCTCCCAGCATCGGCAGCATGATTCCCTGCGCCATGCCACTGGCCAGGACCATCTTTGCAGGCGCACGCACCCCGATATAAAGCAGCAGGGCGAGAATTGGCCACAACGCGGAAATTATGCGCGTCCACCGCAGACGCATGCGCTCGGAACCATCGGTAATCCCGAATATTCCCAAGGCATCGGCGACCATGCGGGCGTTCCCCGCCGCGGCAACGAAGAAAGTCGAGTACAGCACGGCAAAAGCGCCCGAAAGGAACACGCGATCCGCCCAGGGACCGAAGACCGGGACATACATCGCGGCCAATGTGCGAACCATGTGCCTGCCGCTCGGATTGAGCCCTGTTCTTCCGAGCACGGCAGCTCCAAGTAAGTAGAAGGCAACTGTCGCAAACGTGTAGACCACCATCGAAAACCAGGCGTCGAATTGTAGTACGCGCAGCCAGCCACGAGCACGCCTTATCCACGCCTGCGTATGTTCACGCGGGCCCGTGAACTTTGCGTAACCCTTCTCCAGACACCAGTAAGGGTACATGATCAACTCTGAAGCGCCGACGCCGATTATTCCGAACGCAGCCAGCGCGGTGGCGATTGGATTTATGCCGGCCTCGTCAGAAGCGGGCGGCAGTCGAAAGCTCAGTCCATCGGCCAGCTCGCCTGCTGTCACCGCCCATTCCGGCTTTGTCTGCAGCATGATCAGCGTTGCTATCGTCACCAACGTGAATGCCGCGACAAACACAGTTGAGATCAACTGAATCAAGCCGTACCGACCGACGAGCAGCAGCACGGAAGTTGCTATTGCCAGGATCGTGGCCCACAAATATGCATCTGCGGGCTCTTTGAGTTCGGTCGTTTCATCCGTCAACTCCGCTATCCTGCGCTCCAGTCGTTCGGTTTCTTGGGTTCCAGTACCCTGGGCCCGGGCCACATTCAACTCTACCTGGCTACTCGCCAGCTCGTCCTGTAATTCGTTGTACTGACGACCCTGGCTGGTAAGCGGCCGACTGATCGCCAGTGTCTGCCCGACACCGCCGACGATCCCTCCCTGCTGGGAAATGATCAGCAAAGTCATGATCACCCAATACCATAGCACCCAGTTGACCTTCAGACGTGGGCCGGGGACCGTGTCCAGAGCCTTGAGCGGGGTTTCGGTCCACGTGATGGTGTATCGGCCGAGTTCGATCTGCGTGGAGACCTTGATTACGCAGCCGATAATAATGAGCCAGAGCAGCCAGAATCCTGCCTCTGCGCCGGCCTTGGTCGTGGCAATAAGTTCTCCCGAGCCGACTATGGAGCCGGCTATTATCATCCCGGGGCCAAGCCGAAGAAGCGTCGCGACCAGTGTCCGCGGCGCTTCCCGCACGACCGAAGCATCTTCCGACAGCGATTTGCCGTTGCCGCCGAGGTCACCAGGTTCTGATTTGCCTTCTGTTGGCATGCGGCTGCCTCTGGTGAAAAGAACGCTGAATCAGGGCTCGATACTATCACACGCACTGCACTTTGGCAACTCTTATAGCCCATAGTTACATGTTGTGCAACACAAATGTAGTGGTTTCCGCCAGAGAAGTTGACGCCTTAGATCACAGTGACTACCATGTCCAACAGGTAATATGACAATGTGTCCTGCGGGCCGTAAATGAAATTCAAGAATCTAGAACTTGATCCGTCGAAGAATCCTGCGGTTTTAGATACCGCGACATGGGATACGCCGCAGGCTTGGATCGCGATATCGTCCCTAGACGAGAGCTACTGGAAATCCGTCACGACGGCAGTCAGCCGGGACTGTCGACTGCCTGTGGGCCAACATTGCACAGTATATGTCGGCTCGGCAGCAGAGCATCGTAACAGCTCGTTCTTCCTCGCTGAGCTCGACGACGGTCAGCACGTATTCGTCGAACTGGGAACAGAGAACACGGATTTCGCCCTGGGAGAGCCGATCGGTACACGCCTGTTCAAGGACCAGAGCCGGCTGGCAGCATATCCGACGGACGCTGCCACCATTTACCGCTATGTCTCGGTGATAAGGCCTGACAAAGGCCCCAAAGCACTCGGCGCCATGCCGCGATTGGGGGTCGGTTCGAGAATGACCACAGCCGCATGGCCCGGCGTGTGGCGGGCTATGAACAAATGCAACTTGTGCGCCAATCCGATTCAGAACTCAGTCCGAGAGGTCAACCTGCTCGATGACGTGCTGGCGGGGCGACCACCGCGTCTAAATTACATGGCCAACTTCGGCAGGGTCCCCGAGGGACACACGGGCAGCACCTTCGAAGGGCTCTGGGTAGCCGGGGTGCTTGAAGCCCTCAAGAGCGATTCGTCCCCGGAGTTTGGCGCCGACGCAGATCACATAACTGTAAGGCGCGGCGATGACAACATTCACCGTGCCATGCGGGTGATTGAAGCGGCCCGACGTTATACCTTCTTCACCTTGGATGTATCCGATCTTCTGGACTACGGCGCGATGAACATTACTTCGCAAGCTTTGGCCCAGGATTATATAGCCAATCATATTTGCCAGTCGAAACAACAAAACGAAATCGTCGCTTATCACACACACCAATCTCAGTTGGATAGGGCGACTGTCGGACGCCTGGTGAGCAAGTATTGGCCGGCCCTGGATGCAGTGGAGCAATTATCCGACCACATTAGTGCCGTGAGAGACGGGGCGCCCTTCGACCTCGAACTCAGCATCGATGAGACACCGGCGGGTATAGACGCATTCACATGCTTGACCTCGGAGATAGAACTGACTTTCCTCGGCGATGAGATACGCAGGCGTCAGATGCCGGTGACACATATCGCGCCGAATTTCGGGGTCGAAAAGGAGCTGGACTATAGAGGCACAGACGGCCTTGGAGGCCTGGAGAAGCGCATCCGGGGACTTCAAGACATCTCTCGTGAGTTCGGGATTATGCTGGATTGTCACTCCGGTGATGACCTGAAGCCGGAGACCCGGCGGGCTATCGGGCAGGCGACACAGGGCCAGATCCATTTCAAAGTGTCACCCGCCCTGCAGATCATCTTTGCCGAGACGATGAATGACGCTGAGCCCGCGCGGTTCCGGTTCTGGTGGGAAGACGCACTCGACTACGCGCGTCGGGAGGCGGCAACGGGATCCGATTTTGCCGCCGAATGCCTGCGAAAGTATGAAACCGATGACGACCAGCGGCCTTCGCCCGAGCACGCAGTCTTCCACTACTACAACTTCGCCTCGGTGGGCAAGCGGGACCGGCAAGGGCAGTTTGTTCATCGCGAGAAGTTTTATGACCTTGGTGCGGATTTCTATGACGAATATCAAAGGCGGATTTGCAGCTACCTGTGCGAAGTGGCGGCGGATGTAGAGATCTCTTGAGAAACCGTCCCGCCTCTCGTATGATAAGCCGTTCGATTAGGACATAAAACATGCAAGAGCGACTGGATGGTAAACTGGCAATCGTCACCGGCGCCGGCCAGGGGATCGGCAAGGCGGTGGCGCTGCGTCTGGCCCGTGAAGGGGCGGATGTGGTCGTTGCAGACGTCAATACGCAGAACGCCGATCAGACCGCCGAGGAAATCAGATCGCTCGACGCCCGCGCGTTTTCCTGCTCGGTGGATGTTTCCAGACTGAGTGAGATTCAGTCGATGGTCGACCGCGCCGCGGCCCAGTTCGGCCAAATCGACATTCTCGTAAACGCCGCCGGTGTGGCGCAAACCGGGCTGTTTGTCGACCTCACCGAGCGGCAATGGGACCGCGTGATCGACACGAATCTGAAAGGGACAACATTCTGTGTTCAGGCTGTCGGGCGCCGGATGATAAATCAGATGCCGGAGCAAGCCCGAGCAGAGGGCCGTGCAAACGGCAGTAACGGGAAGATCGTGAACTTTTCTTCAATCTCAGGCCGCCGCGGCAGAGCCGAGCAGGTGGCCTATGCAGCGAGCAAGGCTGCGATTATAAGTGTCACGCAGTCCGCGGCTCTGGCCTTTGCGCCGTACAATATCAATGTCAACGCCGTGTGTCCCGGTGTCGTTCCCACAGCGATGTGGGAGAAGATCGACCGGGACCGGGGCCGCATAGCGGGCCTCGCTGCGGGCCAGTCAATGAGGATGTTCATAGAACGAACTGCGTTGAAAAGGCCCGGCACGGTGGAGGACATGGCGGGTGTTGTCGCGTTCTTGTGTTCGCCGGATTCCGATTACATGACCGGACAGACGCTGAACGTGGACGGCGGGTTCGAAATGACTTGACGAAGGTGGTTGCATATCATCAGGAGAGCTAAAGCATGACCGATTTTGAAAAAGCACAGGCTTTACTGCACGAGTTCAAAGGCAGCTCATATTTGTTCGGCGCCGATGTCCTTCCACGAGTGGGCGAGCAGGCTGCCGCCGCCGGCAAGAAAGCTGCTCTGGTTCGTGACACATTTGAAGGCAGCGATGATTATGTGGCGGGCATACGCAGTTCACTGGCTGAATCAGGAGTCAGCCTGGCAGCGGAAATCAGAGGCGCCGGGCCCAACTGCCCGCGGGAAGATTTGTTTCGAATCGCCGAGAGCCTGAGAGAAACCGATGCGGATGTAGTGGTCAGCTTCGGCGGTGGCAGCACGATCGATGCGGCGAAGGCCGCCGAGGTCCTTCACACTCTCGACGGTGACATTGACGAGTATTTTGGAGTAGGGCTTGTCACCAAAACTTTGCAAAACCAGGACAAGTCCCTGACCCCGCACGTCGCGATTCAGACCGTCGCCAGCTCGGCGGCTCACCTGACCAAGTATTCCAACATCACAGAAGTCTCGACGGGCCAGAAGAAATTGATCGTGGATGAAGCGATTGTGCCGGCGTATCCGGTTTTCGACTACGCGGTGACATACGGTGCACCGCCCGAGTTGACCGCCGACGGAGCGCTCGATGGAATCGCGCACTCGCTCGAAGTTCTTTACGGAGCCGTCGGCAAGGGCGACTACGAAAGAATCGAAGAAATAGCCTGCGCATGTATCAGTCTGGTGGTCAACTACCTGCCGGCAGTGGTCGCCGATCCGAAGGATACGCAGGGGCGGGAAGCGCTTTGCCTGGCTACGGACCTGGGCGGATATTCCATCATGGTAGGCGGAACCAACGGGGGGCACCTGACCAGCTTCTCCCTGGTGGACATACTGTCCCACGGTCGGGCCTGTGCTATCATGAATCCGTACTACTCGGTCTTCTTCGCCCCGGCCATCGAGCGGCCGTTGCGCGCTGTCGGCAAGATATATCAAGAGGCAGGTTTGACAAATGCCGACGTAGAAGGCCTGCGAGCAAGAGAGCTTGGAGTCGCAGTTGCCGAGGCGATGTTTGAATTAGCTCGCCGGATCGGCTTTCCCACCCGCCTGGGTGAGGTCGATGGATTCGGCCCGCATCATATCGACCGCGCACTTGCCGCGGCAAAGAATCCTCAGCTCAAGATGAAGCTCCAGAACATGCCCGTGCCGTTGACCGCTGAAATGATCGACGAGTACATGGGGCCCGTACTGGAGGCGGCACGGGACGGAAACCTTGCACTGATCAAGAATGTGGAATAGGAATTTCATGTCTTGCGAGAGAGCGGCCGAATGAACAACCGCCAACGTGTGCTTACGGCCATTGCGCACCAGGAGCCCGACGTGGTTCCTTACGATATCGCGTCACCTTCTCACGATTTACCTGCGGACGCAAAGGCAGAGAACATTGCGGCAATGATCGAGGTTCTGCAAGACCAGTAGAGCCAGGGTCCCGAGCGCAATCCCAAGTTGACAAGTTCGAGATGCGGCGATATACTATTGGGCTTGGATAGGTGACGCGTTATGTAGAAAGATTTCGGGTGATCTTATGGCCAAGAGCGTGAATCGTCGTGGATTCATAAAGGGGTCTTTAGCGGCTTCGGCCGCTCTAACACTAGCGCCGGATCGTGCGGAAGAAACACTTTCGGCAAAGCCGGCTGCTCAGGGACCAGGCCTCAAGGTTCCCACGGGCAAGATTAGACATGTCGAGATCAGCCGTTTGATCTGCGGGGGTAATTTGATCATCGGCAGTGCACATGACCGTGACTTGATATATGTTGCGTCGCTCATGAGGCACTACTTCACGGACCGCAAGATCATCGAGACGTGGCAATTGTGTGAAGAATGCGGTGTCAACACGATGATAGGACCCGTTAACAGTCCTTATGCTCTCGGTGAGGATCCGACCATTCGCGTCTATGACCGGTATCGCAAGGAATGGGGCGGGCGGATCCAATGGATTGCGCAGACGTATCCCAAGACTTATGACCTCACCGGCTCGATTCAGACGGCCATCGACAACGGCGCCGTCGGCGCTTTTGTGCACGGCGGTATAGGCGACAATTGGATCAGGAACAGCCGCGTGGATCTGTTGGCCAAGGTCGTCGAGTTCATCAAAAAGAACGGGCTGATCGCCGGCTGTGCATGTCATTCTCTCGAAGTGCCGATAGCCCTGGAAAAGGCGGGTGTCGACGTGGACTTCTACATGAAGACACTGCACAGCGGCGACTATTGGTCGGCTACTCCCAAAGCAGAACGTCCCGAGCACGGGCTGCCGGGCCACGACAGCATGTGGTGCACGAGGCCGGAAGAGACAATCGAATTCATGAAGACTGTCAAGAAGGCGTGGATTGCCTTTAAGGTTCTGGCCGCCGGGGCCATACACCCGCGAAAGGGCTTTAGATTCGCATTCGAAAATGGAGCGGATTTCGCCAATGTGGGGATGTTCGACTTTCAAGTCCGTGAGGCTGCAATTCTTGCCCGCGACATTATCGCTGAGATTGGGCGCAAGGGCCGCGCGCGACCGTGGATAACGTAGAGAAAATGTAAATATCAATAAACAAAAGGCACAAAGTGGCAAAGGGGCAAAGGTGCAGCTATAACTTTGTGCCTCTGTGCCTTTGTTCCTTTGTTCCTTCAGTCATTTTGATTTTTGATTCTTCTTCTGGAGCTGCAATGAAGAACATTAAGAAGCGTATATACGACGGTGAGACTCTAATCGGATGCTGGTTGAATCTCGGATCGACCCTCACTTCGGAAATCGTAGGGGCGGCGGGATTCGACTGGGTCCTTATTGACACCGAGCACGGGGCGGGTTCCGAGGGCCAGGTCCTGGGCCAGTTGCAGGCATTGGAGCACACATCTGCGGCGTCCATCGTCAGGGTCGAGTCCTATCAGAGGCAGCGTTTCCACAGGGTTCTGGATTTCGGCGCAGAGGGCATAATGTGCCCTCGAATCTGTACACTGGCCGAAGCCGAGCAGGCGGTCAAGGCCATCCGGTACCCGCCTGAAGGGGTGAGAGGCGTCGCGAAAACGATCAGAGCAGCACAGTTCGGCGCCGATTTTGAAGACTACTATGCCAATCACAAGAAGAACCTTGTCTGCATCGTTCAGATCGAGACGGCAGAGATATTGGACAGTCTGGACTCGGTGGCGGCGACCGACGGAGTCGATGTGCTGTTTGTCGGGCCGACAGACCTCTCGATCGCCCTGGGTGTTTATGGTAAGGGCGATCATCCTAAGTTTGTCGAGGCCATCAAAGCCACCGCCGACGCCGCTGCGAAAAAGGGAAAGGCAGCCGGAATCCTGCTCAAGAGTCCGGACGAGTTTAAGAGGTACTATGATTTCGGATATCGCTTCATCGCCTGCGGCTCCGATGGCGGATTCGTTCAGGAGAGCGCCTGCAGAACGGTCGAGAGTCTGAAGCAACTAAAAGAATCATGCGCCGCCGACAAATAAGAATCTCCAGAGGAACCTCGCTTTGAAAATCACACGCGTCGAATCGATTCTCTGCTCCTATCAGATGCCTGACCCGGTCAGGTTGAAATTCTGGGCAGGCCGGCGCACGATTCTCAAAAGAGACGCAATGCTGATCCGTGTCACCACCGATTCAGGCCTGACCGGATATGCGCCGGGGCCCGCCCACGAGCGAGCGGACAGAGAGATAAAACAGACAATCGGGCCATTTTTGATCGGCAAAGACCCTCGCCGCTGGCCGGAATTCGGATTTGCGGCGGGCATCGAAGTGATGAAAACCTACCGGGCCGTAGAAATCGCATTGCTCGATCTTGTGGCACGGTACGAGGGATGTCCACTGTCGGAGATGCTCGGAGGCCGCAAACGCGACAGGATAAAACTGTACGGCAGCGCAGGGATGTACATGGAACCCGAGCAGTACGCCGCCGAAGCGCGCGCCGTGATCGACATGGGATTCGCCGCCTACAAAATGCGGCCCGGCATGGGAGCGGCCAAAGATCTGGAAACCGTCGCTCTGATGCGGCAGGCCGTGGGGCCCGATGCCGGCTTGATGATCGACGCCCATACCTGGTGGCGGATGGGCGACAACAGCTACTCCTTCGAGACTATTGCGAAACTTGTTCGTGACATGGAACAATACCATCCTCTATGGCTGGAAGAACCTCTGCCGCCGGACGACCACGACGCATACCGAAAGCTGCGCGCACAGTCGAACGTGAAACTTGCGTCGGGTGAGCACGAGCCGGACGATGCAGGCTTTGACGATCTTATCGACTCGGGGGCGGTTGATTTTGTTCAGATGGACATTCTGTGCCAGGGAGGGGTCTCGAGCGCCAGGAGAATCTTTGAAGGCGTTGCCGAGCGGTCACTGCGCTTTGCGTTTCACAGTTGGGGCACCGCCCTGGAGGTGCTGGCTGCCGCTCAGTTGGGAGTCTGCTGGCCCGAAGACGTTGTCGAATGGCTCGAATATCCCTGTTACTCGCACAGGGAGCCCCCCGCGATGTATCCTTTTCCACTTGCCGATGAAATATTGTCCAAAGCTCTTGAGATCGAGGACGGGTATCTCGTCCTGCCCGAGGAGTCCGGGCTGGGAATCGATATCAATGAAACCGTCATCGAAAAATACCCGTTCATTCCGGGCCCCTGGTCCATATTCGAGCTTGATTCCCCAGCGCAGACTGTCGCCGTGACAGGTGATCACAGTCTCAAGTGGGTAACGTAGAGAAAATGAAAATATCAAAAATTAGAATGTAAAATTGCGGTGCCGCTTCGCGGGCTGTTCTAAAAAACATCGCCAAGGGCAATCCCAAAATTTTGATCTTTACATTTTGATTTTTGATTTTCCTAAAGGAGACGCAATGATTGACCCCCTGTGGCTTCTGCTGGTTGGCATGATTGTGGTTCTGGGTGGGATATTGCTACTGCGCCTGCACGCGTTTCTGGCCCTGACGCTCGGAGCGCTGATCGTTGCGAGTCTCACTACATCGGCTGCATTGGAGAAGTTCGCCGCCGAGAAAGAGATGACGGCAAAGGAAACCGCCGCTCTAGTACAATCGTCAGTGGGCGAACGGGTGGCCCAGGGATTCGGCCGCACATGTACGAAGATCGGGATATTGATCGCGATGGCCTCTATCATCGGTAAGTTCCTGCTTGAAAGCGGCGCCGCCGAGCGCATTGTTCGCTCGCTGATAAAATGGCTGGGGGAGAAACGCGCGTCGCACGCGTTTTTGAGCAGCGGTTTTTTGCTGGGGATGCCTGTCTTTTTTGATACGGTTTTCTACCTCATGATGCCGCTGGGCAAGGCGATGGGAATCAGGGCAAGACGCAAGTATGGTCTCTACGTCATGTCGATAGTCGCCGGGGCAACCATGACCCATTCCCTCGTGCCGCCGACGCCCGGTCCGTTGTTCGTCGCGGGCGAACTATCGGTAAACATGGGACTGATGATCGCAGGCGGAATCGTCGTCGGTCTCTTTACCGTCAGCGCCGGTTATCTTTATGCCCTCTGGGCAAACCGAAGATGGTCCGTGCCTATAAGAGACACGGCCGATACGTCCGTTGCCGACTTGCAGAGCATGGCTCAAAGGAATGAATCGACCCTGCCACCTTTCTGGCTCTCGATGCTGCCTATCATCCTGCCCGTTCTTTTGATTGCGGGAAGGACATTGTTCAACTCCTGGGCACAGGCGCAACCTCCCGCAACAACGACCCCGTGGTGGCAGGGCCTTGCCGCGGTGATTGACAACCTGGGCAATCCGAATGTGGCCCTCACGATTTCTGCCGGCGTTGCCATATTGACTTTTGCGTGGTGGCACCTGGACCGGCGGGAGAAGATCTCGCCGTTTCTTCAGAATGCCCTGTCGAGCGGCGGATTGATAATTTTGATCACATCGGCCGGCGGCGCTTTTGGCGGCGTCCTGCAGCAGACCGGTATTGGTCACCGCATACAGGAGCTGGCGACTTCTTATCAGATAGCTGTACTTCCTCTGGCATTCTTTGTGACGGCCGTCGTCCGAACAGCCCAGGGCTCGGCAACAGTCGCCATGATAACTGCGGTCGGCATTCTCGGTGGTCTGGCCGGCGGCGGACAGCTCGGATTCAATCCGCTCTACCTGGCGCTGGCTATCGGATGCGGGTCAAAACTAATTGCCTGGATGAATGACAGCGGCTTCTGGGTAATATGCAAGATGTCCGGCATGACGGAAGGCGAAACGTTGAAAACATGCTCGGCTATGATGACAGTGATGGGAATCGTCGGTTTGCTCGTGATAATGGTTTTGGCACGCCTTTTCCCATTGGTTTGAAAGACTCTCTTGGAAAGTAAGGAAGCACCTATGAAAATTGTCGACATGCGAGTTCACTCGATCGCTATCGCGGATCCGCCTTTGCGCAGTTCTTACGGCCTTCACGCCCCCTATGCCCTGCGGACGATCCTGGAGCTTGAAAGTGACGACGGCATCACGGGGATCTCCGAGACATACGGCGGCCAGGCACCTGCGGGTGCACTCGAAGCAATTCGCCCAGATGTCATTGGTCAAAATCCCTACAGACTGACAGGTCTACTTTCTTCAATGACCGAAGGGCAAGGGTCCGGAATCGAACGCTCCCAGACCTATCTCGTACCGGGTGAGAATCCGCTCGATCAAACGACCAGAACTTATGCCGCCATCGAGACGGGCTGCCTTGACCTGATCGGCAAATCCGTGGGCCAGGGCGTATGCGATCTCATCGGAGGTCGTGTGCGGGACAAGGTGGCTTTTTCTGCGTATCCGTTTTTCAAGCACGGCGGCGGAGGTGGAGCCGGTGACGATCTGCGCGAAGACGAGTACGGCGAAGTCATGACTCCCGAAGCGCTTGTCCGGGAAGTTAAACAGATGATCACAAAGTACGGGTTCGGCTCGGTCAAATTCAAGGGCGGCGTGCTGGAGCCCGATCTGGAGATCGAAGCCGTAAAGCTCCTCTATCAAGAGTTCGGGGCCGACGTACCTTTGCGTATCGATCCAAATTCCGCCTGGACGGTCGACACGTCGGTGCGCGTGGGCAGAGAATTGGCCAAAGAGCTGTCGGGCGGAGGATATCTGGAAGACCCTACGGCAGGCCTCGAGAACATGTCGCAAGTCAGAAAGCGGCTGATGGCAAAAGGCATCGAGACACCTTTGGCAACCAACGTAGCGGTCACGTCGTTCGCGGACATCCCCCAGGCTCTCGAACTGGATGCGGTGCAGATTATTCTCTGCGACCATCACTATTGGGGAGGGATGCGACGCGTCCAGCGCCTGGCGGGTCTATGCAAGGTGTTCGGCACTGGATTGTCGATGCATTCCAACAGTCACCTGGGGATCTCTTTGATGGCCATGGCGCATGTCGCGGCGGCCACCCCGCATCTGACCTACGCCTGTGATACCCATTATCCGTGGCAATCTCAGAGAGATGAAGTTGTCACCGGAGGCCGGGTGCCGATTGTCGATGGTTGTGTCACGATTGGTGATGAGCCGGGACTGGGAGTGGAACTGGACTACGATCAACTTGCAAGAGGGCGCGAGCGTTTCGAGAAGTGCCCGTATCGAAAGAGAGACGACGAAGCTGAGATGCGCAAACACGTGGACCCAAATTGGAAACGGAAGCTGCCGCGATGGTGACCAGGCCAAGGCAAAACCTTGAAGACTACGCCGTTATTCTCAGCGATAAGGATAATGTCGCGACCGCGCTGGTCGATTTGCCGGCGGGAGATTATATGCTCGGCTCGGGCAGTGACCAGCCTGCGATCACCGTGCCTGAAGATATCAAAGGCGGTTTCAAGCTGGCCCTTTCAGACATCGACAAGGGCGGGCCGATATACAAATATGGATACCTCATCGGCCTTGCTACCGAAGATATTGCCAAGGGCAATTGCGTGCACGTGCACAATCTGATCAGTTCAGTATAGTCCCAGGAAGGTGACATCCGCATGTCCACAATCAAACTAAAAGGGTATCGACGAAGCAACAGTCTTTTCGGCATACGCAATCATGTAGTCGTAATGTCCACCGTTTCCTGCGCTAATTCTGTCGTCGAGCAGATAGGAAAAGTCGATGCCGATAGCATCGCGATCACGCATCAGCACGGCTGCACACACATGGGCGCCGACACCGAGCAGGTGCTCAGGACCCTGAGCGGCACTTGCGACAACGCGAACGTCGGCGGTATATTATTGGTCGGACTTGGTTGCGAGACCGCCAACGTAGACGAGATTGCGTCACGCATCGACCACAGCGGCAAGATGGTCGAAACGCTGGTGATTCAGGAAATCGGAGACTTGCGCAGGATAATGGATGTTGCTCACGAGAGTCTTCGCCGGATAAAGCAGTTCGTCTCAAAGCAGCGGCGGAGCGACTTCGACATCTCCAGCCTGACGGTGGGTCTCGAATGCGGCGGATCGGACCCGTTCTCGGGCATAACGGCCAACCCCGCAGTCGGATTTGTCAGTGACAGGCTCGTGGAACTTGGCGCGACGGTGATTCTTTCCGAAATCCCTGAGATGATCGGCGCAGAAGCGCCCATGGAATCGAGAATTCCCGACAACGCCGTTAAACAGAAGCTGCTGGCCCGGATAAGGGACTATGTGCAAATGGCAAAAGACGCCGGCGGCGACCTGCGAGGCTGCAATCCGGCGCCTGGCAACATCAAGGCCGGGCTAAGTACTATCGAGGAAAAATCGCTGGGCTGTATCATCAAGGGCGGGCATTCCGACATAAACGAATTCGTCGAGTACGCCGGGCGCCCGAAGTGTGAGGGACTCGTTGTGATGGACACTCCCGGCAACGATCCCGAGTCGGTTACCGGGATGGTAGCCGGCGGCGCAAATCTTGTACTGTTCACTACAGGCGTGGGCACCCCGGTCGGCAATCCGGTCGCGCCGGTAGTAAAAATCTCGTCCAACACAAGAATGTATCAGCATATGAGCGACTTTATTGATATCGATGCCGGCAAGATCATCGCCGGTGCCCGAATCGAGACGGTAGCTGACGAGATGTTCGAGTTTCTTCTCGACGTGTGCAACGGCACACGGACCGCCACCGAGGTCAACAACTGCAGAGAGTTTGCCGTTAATCGGATCGGACCGGCGTTATAGAGAGACCAGAATACAGAATACAGGAGTCCGAATGCTGGATTGGTGAATATCCTGGCCACTAAGGCACGAAGTCACCAAGTACTGTCATTGCGAGGAGCGAAGCGACGATGCAACCTCGACTCTGTGGGAATGGGAGATTGCCAAGCCCTCACTTCGTTCGGGCTCGCAATGACATCTTTGGTGTCTTTGTGTCTTCGTGGCTGCTACTTTTTGCGCTTTGATTTTGCCTGCCGTCGGATAGCGATGACAACAGCGGACGTCCACACCAGAGCGAAAACGCCGGCCAACCCCAGAGCCAGCGGCCTCTGGGGATTAAAGAATCCTGTAAATGAGCCGTCGGAGCCGGTAATGATCTGAATGAATCGTTCTTCAACCATCGGGCCGAGGATCAGGGCGAGCACTATCGGCGCCAACGGCACCTTGCGGCGTTCCAGCACAAATCCAAGAACCCCCATGACCAGCATGACAGTGACATCGATATAGCTGGCGTTGAGGCTGTACGAGCCGACGATGCAGAACAATAGAATGGCGG
Organism: Phycisphaerae bacterium; assembly: GCA_016782865.1. Lineage (GTDB taxonomy): Bacteria > Planctomycetota > Phycisphaerae > Sedimentisphaerales > Anaerobacaceae > SG8-4. The sequence continues at coordinate 16,662 of JADHXR010000025.1, read as the reverse complement.
GTAGCAGAATAGCCTTAGGTATGCGAACCAGCCGGCTCGCCGCTTTGATCGCCGCGAACCCTACGGGTATCAACATGATGTTGGCCAGAATGAAAATCACGTAGATGCTGTACACCAGCTCGGTCTGCTTTATGAAGATGTCCGGTCCGGGGGTGATGTTCTTCATGAGCAGAACGCCGATGACAATCGCCGTCACCGAGTCGCCCGGTATCCCCAGGATCAGCGCCGGGATCCAGGCGCCCGCCAGGGCCGCGTTGTTTGCGGTGGTCGCATCGGCAATCCCTTCGATGGATTCCTGCCCGTACAGTTGAGGCTTCTTGCTGAAACGTTTCGAGACCGCGAAAGATACCCATGCGGCGATATCGGCGCCGGCGCCGGGCAACATGCCGATCAGCGATCCGATTGACGCCGATCTCAGAACATGGCCCTTGCGCCGGAACAACATGCCTGCCCCCAAACCCAATAGCGATGATGTTCTCGATCCTCGATCCTCGATTCTTGTCTTTCGTTTCTCGTCGAGTTTCGAGTGCCGAGAATCAAGAATCGAGTTTAGAACTTCGGAGACGCCAAACAGGCCTATCATGGCCGGGATAAAGTTTATGCCACCGTACAGCTCGGCCACACCGAAGGTAAAACGCGCCTTGCTGTGGACGGCGCTTAGTCCGACCGTCGAGATCAGCAGCCCGATCGTCAGGGCCAGCAGCCCGTTGAGCTTGGGACCGCTGGAGACGACGACGGCACAGCTCAGCCCCAACAGGTAGAGCCAGAAATATTCGACCGCGCTGAATGCCGTTGCCACCTTGGCGAGCTGGTGGCCGAGCAACATCAGAACGATCGCTCCGAGGATGCCGCCTACGACACTGCAAACCAGCGCCGTGCCGAGCACGAGGTCCGATTTGCCCTGGCGCGTCAGGTTATGCGCATCGTTGGCGTATGCGGCTGAAGCGGGCGTGCCGGGTATGCGCAGCAGGGTGTTGGGAATGTCACCAGCAAAGATGGCGCACGCCACCACCGAGACGACCGCAGCCAAAGCGGAGATCGGATCGAGCCAGTAGGTGATCGGGACAAGCAGAGCCACGGCCATTGTGGCGGTAAGGCCCGGAATCGAGCCAACAAAAACACCGAAAAACGCCGATAGAAAGACAATCAAAACGACTTGGGGATCGCCAAAAACATTTTGCAGTGCGGTAAGGATCGGGTTCATATTACCATCCGAGAAATCCCCTCGGAAGGGGAACGCGCAGGCCAACGGCGAAAAGCTGATACACAAATGAAGCCAGCAATACGGTCGCCGGGATCGCTATCTTACTCTTGACGCGCATCCGGCTAAACAAGATCAGGAGAATCACCGCCGCCGAGAGAACAAATCCGAGAGTCTCGGCCGTCAGGATATACAGAACGACGCAACCGATCAGAATGGACATGTCGAGCATTGCGGTTCTCGATATTTCCTCTCGGTCAGGTGTGCTGCGCAGCGAACCTGAGGCGAAGCAGGCGAGAAGGCAGATTCCCAGCAATGCAGAGAGCACCGCAGGAAACAACATGGGACCGTATTTGTGCTGAAAACCCTCAAAAGAAGGGCCTGCGAAAATGCTGCCGAACGCCTTGTCCGTTTTTTCGAGGAAGCGCGTGTATTGCTCAGAGGGCATCGCCGCTGCGCCGGCTCCAGTGCTGCCCATGTATTGAAGATACTCTTTGCTCTTGGCCGCTCGCGCAACGGCATTCTCGATCACCAGAGATCGCGATTCGCTGACACCTACAGGCAGAGCGATCCCCCGATGCGTGGATACCTGCCAGTCGACTCCCAACTCCTTGAAAGTGGAGATTTCGGGATACCCCGGCAGGCGTCGGTCCGCCATTACTCCGAGACACCGTATCTTGTCCGCTTTCAAAAGAACCTGCGCCTCGGGCAGACTGCATGCCACGATGTCCAAACCGTCGGCCATCAGTTCCTGCAGCGACGGCGCGGCGCCGCTCATGGCGATCCATGTCACGTCCGACGCCTGCAGGCCGATCGTGGTGAGCCAGCCCACCAGGGCGACGTGCCAGATCCCGCCGAATGCGGTTCCCGAGGCCTTGAGTTTGCCGGGATTGTCCCGGATGACCTGCTCTAATTCACCCAGTGTTTTCCATTGGCTGTCGGTTCGTACGAAAACGGCTGCCGCGTCCTGGTTCACCATCATAACCGGCTCAAAGTCTTCGTGGGATATGCTGGTCAGACCGCGCCAATGCAGCATGTTGAGCTCGACGGTCACCATCGTTATCGTGTAGCCGTCAGGGCGGGCCCTGGCGCCGCGGGAATGACCCGTCACACCGCCTCCGCCTGTGGCGTTGACCACGTTAACGGGTACACCAAGTTCCTGCTCCAATCGAAAGGCCAACTGGCGCGAGATACGGTCCGTGCCACCGCCGGCACCCCAGGGACAAATGAATGTGATCGGACGATTTGGAAAGGAATCCCTGCGGTCGCAGCCCGAAAACACTGATAGCAACAGGCTAGAAAAAGCAAAAATCAAAATGTAAAGCATGTCCTGAGCGTAGTCGAAGGATGTAAAATTAAGGAATCCCGGCAAGCCGGGATGCTCTTTAAAACAGCACGCGAAGCGGCTCATTACTTTTGATTGTTGATTGTTGATTTTTGATTTTCCCCTTGCTTTGGATGTCCTATTTACTGCCCACTGCGATTACGCATGCGATCAAAATCACTCATCAGGGCCTTGCCCGCTTCGTAGAGGATTCCGACATCCACCGAATATGACATATAGCGCAGGCCGTGGCCGGTCCACATCTCGGCCTGGGGAATCGTCTCGGTAAAGTTGCCCACGAACACACCTCTTTCGAGACACACATTGACGATATGTCTCATCTTCTCAATCACGAGCGGATGTTCCACCTCGCCGCCGACACCCAGGGACTGTGACAGATCATAGGGACCAATGAATACGATGTCGATACCATCGACCGCCAGGATCTCGTCCAGATTATCGAGCGCGGCTTGCCCCTCGATTTGGATTATCACAAGGGCCTCATTGGCTTGACGAAAATAGTCCGCCTTGTTCATCGATGAATACCCGGCAGCCCTGACATAGCGACATACGCCGCGCATACCGAGCGGAGCGAACTTCGCGTGTTCTATCGCGGCTCTGACATCCTCGGCGCAGGAAATCTGAGGCACCTGCACGCCGGCGGCGCCCACGTCCAGCGCCTTGCCGATCATCTCGTAATCGCCGGAAGAAATTCTCACAATCGGCGCCATGTCCGAAAGCTGGGCCGCCCGGATCAGGTCCTGGACGGTCTCTATGCTATTGGGCCCGTGCTCGGTGTCGAGGATAATGAAATCGAATCCGGCATGGCCAAGTGTCTCGACGATAGCCGGATCGCTGGTCTTTGAAAAAGGTCCGAACACAGGCCTCTCGGCTATGCGCTGTCGAAAATGACGTATCAGTTCTGTTATACCCATCGCTAGTGCTTTCTCCTCTACCAGTCCACCACGGAACCGTCGTCTCTATCGTAGGTCTTGGGATATTCTCTCGGCTCACCGACCTGCGCCATGAGCTTGTCCTCGTCGATCTCAATGCCAAGACCCGGCTCGGTCGGGAGCGGCAGGAAACCGTTCTCTGCCTTGAATGGCACCTTCAGCAGGCCTTCATGGGTATCAGTGCCGCGTTCCTGGATGAGGAAATTGGGAATCGACGCAGCGATCTGGCAACTGGCCGCAAGCGAGCACGGTCCCTGAGGATTGTGCGGCGCTATGGGGACATAGTACGCCTCGGCCATCCCCGCGATCAGGCGCAGCTCCGTTATGCCGCCTGCGTAACAGACATCCGGCTGCAGAATGCTGGCTGCTTTCTTTTCAAGAATCTCACGGAAACCCCACTTCGTGAATATTCGCTCGCCTGTCGCAATTGGTATGTGAGTCTTGCGTGCGAGGTCGGCCATGACGTCGACATTCTGGCACTGGACGGGCTCTTCGTAAAAGAAGGGTTGATATGGCTCGAGTGCCTTTATCAGGAGCAACGCCGTCTGGGGCTGAACGGCACCGTGGAAATCAATGCCAATGTCAATGTCGGGGCCGTGAGCCTTGCGCAGAGCGGCGAAGTTCTCGGCGGATCTCTGGACAAATCCCTGACTCTCGACATATCGGCTGGGAATGCGACCATCGGCTCTCACCTGGGTCTTGAACGCTTTGGCCTTGCCCTGTTCAACATCGGCCCTGCTGCCGTAGATCCTGATCCTGTCCCTCGTCGGACCGCCCAGAAGCTCATAAACGGGAACGCCGAGTGCCTTGCCTTTGATGTCCCAGAGGGCCTGGTCGATGCCGCTGAGCACCGCGGTCAGGACGGGGCCCCCGCGATAGAACGAGTGGCGGTAAATCGCCTGCCAGTGATGAACAACCCTTCGGGGGTCCTTGCCGATCAGATAGGGTTCGACTTCTTTCGCTCCCGCGGCGCACATTTTGCTGTTGTCCTTGAGCATCTCGCCCCAGCCGACGATTCCGGCGTTGGTGGAGATCTTGACAAAGACCCAACTGTTTCTAAGAACAAACGTTTCGAGTTTGGTGACCTTGATCGATTCTCGCGGCGAAACAGGCGCGCGCCTGCGCTCGCTGGCCTCGGCCTGCCGGCCGGTTTCGAGCAGACCGGCCAGAGACACCGTCGCTGCCGCGCGGGCGACAAACCCTCGGCGCGAGATCTTGTGCCGGTGCGCCGTATCCTTTCGCTCGGTCTGCCGCGATGCGGTGACGTCGCCTGTCCTGGGAAAACGCGAGGCTGTTGCTTTCTCACTGCTCATAGCCATTCTCCTTGAAAATACAATATCAAGAACTAAATATCAAAAGTTCGGAGCCGCTGCCAAGAAAATGCAAAAAGCAAAATGTAAATATCAAAATTAAGGAATCCCGGCAAGCCGGGATGTTCTGTAAAACAGCCCGCGAAGCGGCTCATTAATTTTGATTTTTGATATTTGATATTTGATTTTCCTAGTCAGGTTTCCGACAGAATAATAACTCTCGGCGCCGAAATCAAACTTCCCGCCGTCCTTTCTCAACGGTGCTCACGGCTGCACGTAGAAAGGTATGTTTGCGTAACAGGGTGAAATGAAAACAATCAGGGCAAGCCCCGAGACGATTTGAATACTTGACAGAACTCTCATGACAGATACTCCAAAAAGCCAAGCTATTCTCGGATCCAGGGGTGATTCAAGGGTGTATCCTTGGCAGTATTTTATCATTGAACAAACACAGATTGCTCCGGCAATCCAATATATTGTCAGCAATTCTACAAGGACCCACCCAGATTACAATCTGTGAGAATGCCCCTAAAATACCTTGCCGCTATGCAATTGCTCCAGGAAGGTTTGAACGGGCAAAACACGTACACCGTCATAGTCATAGTTTCTCTGTCCCGTGTAGATACCGTACATCTTTTCCACAATGAGCTGCTTGCTGTCATGCAGTGAAAGCATGGGACGTTCCCAGACCCTTTTCCATTTGTCAGATAGTTTCACCTCAATGCAAACCACACGGGCCGGCGAATGGCCGCTGCGCTTGCGCGTCTCAATCACAAAATCGATCTCCGTGCCTGAGGCCGTACGATAAAAGCCGATGGGCCGGTGTTTGTTTTGTGTGTGGTTATGCACACGCAATTCATGGTATATCAGTGTTTCCAGCGATGATCCTTTCCACAGTCCGTCCGGAGGATCACGGAGCAGGCCGGCTGCCGCCCGGGCCACACCGCAATCAAACCAATAGAACTTGGGATGAGCCTGTTCCCTGACCTTGACATTGGGTCTGTAAGCAGGAAGAAATTGCCCCAGGAGCGTATCCTCCAAAACAGAAAAGTAGATATCTACACTGGAACGGGGTACTGAGGCTTCTCTGGCAATATTCTGCTTGTTGATCACCTGTCCGTTCAGCATCCCGGCAATTTGCAGAAACCGCAGAAAAGGTGGAACGTTCCTGACAATCCCTTCCTGGCGCACTTCTTCCTGTATGTAAGTATGGGCATAGGCCTGCAGAATATCCGGGGCATTGTCAGGATCGGATTGCACTGCAGGCAGCAGACCCCATTGGAGGTGACATTTCAAGTCAAATAGGTCTCCCAGTTCCGCCCAGGAAAAGGTCTCCAAATGGCGAGTGATAGCGCGGCCCGCCAGGAGATTAACCCCCTTTTGTTTCAGTTTTCGGGCAGATGATCCACACAAGGCAAATCGCCAGCGCTTCGTTTCCATCAAACGATGTACCTCATCCAGGAGAATCGGCACCTTCTGGATCTCGTCCAGGACAATCCAGGCGTCCTCAGGCAATGGACCCGCCATGGCCTCAAGCTGACGCGGCTCCCGTGATAATTCAATGTGGAGAGCGGAATCAAGCAGATCCAGATACAGGGCATCGTGAAGGGCATGTCTGAGCCACGTGCTCTTACCCACGCCGCGTGGGCCGAACAGAAAGAAAGAACGGCTGGGAAGTGAAAGCAATCGTCTTATATGAGGTTGTTTCATGCGGTAATAATACAGATAGATTGTAATAATGCAATGCATTTTTACATTAAACATGTAAAATTACAATGGAATGCAGTGTTTCTTATGCCATTTACGTCATCGCCCATATATGCGCTTCGACCAAACCAGTTCCGATATTTTCACCTTCAAAGATCAAATCAACAGTAGTATCCATGGGCTTGCCGCTGCTGCAATACGTCAACCGGGGCGTCGAAAGCAGATATGTGGTGTTACGCTGCATTATCCAAGCTGACGTACATAACAAAAAGAAGACTGCAGTTTGTTGTTGTCGGGCAAAAGGACATGATTATCCTAAAAACTATTGCCGCACCAGCCATGCACGAGTTTGATGGCTTAATTAAACAGGCACACAAACAGGCCAAGACTACCGGACTGAAACGCTCCGATATCAGCCAGGCCGTAACTGAGGCTCGCAAATCCTGATGAAGGTCATTGTCGATACCAATGTTTTCGTATCTGGGATCTTCTTCAGTGGTCCCCCATATAAAATCCTTCACGCTTGGAACGAAGGTCAAATTCAATTCGTTATCTTGCATGAAAGCCCATAAAGCCCGCGTCGAACCTGAGTCCTTATAGATTAATGAGCGAGGGCGGGATGGGACTGCTATTGGCTTTTTGAAAGGCAAATGCAGGTCGTGCCGTGCGGCCGCGGGCCGCCGTAGACTCCGCCTGGTGAGACCTCAGCGTCGCACCGAGACCATGTCCAACACGCGGGCCACCAGCATCATCTTGCGGCCGCGGGCTGTATGGTGCAGGTTCTGCGCCTTTGAGGCAAATTCGTAAGCAGTACGATACCGCGCCTCCCGCAATGCCTGCCCCGCTTGACACCGAAGTTGATAGGCTGAAACAACAACCAGCATGAGTCTCGACAGATCTGCGCCGCACCGGGAACACTGACGTTGCCCACGGAAGCGCGCTTTGCATACGGGACATTGTGGACTCACTGCAGCGGTCATCAGCTACTTGCCCTCAATAAAAAATAAAAGCTCCTGCAACGCGTCGACACCGGTGGACAATGCCTGGCGATCCGATGTGTCAATAGCCTCTTGAATCTTCTCGTGCAGATCGATAATCTCCTCCTTGTCCTCATTGTGGATGCCGGCCAGCAACTGGCGCGATCGTTCGATCAGCCTGTGAGCGGCAGCGACGACGGCGTCCATTTCCGGATCCGCTTGAGTCATCTGTGTTGCCTGCGACGTATCGGATGCCGGCTCAAGACTGGTTTGCGGACCGTCCTCCCATGCTGCTTCTGTAACGTCGAGCCGACCGGAGTAGAGACGCCGAAGACGCGAGCGAGCCTGGGCCAACGCGGCCTCACTCTTGGGTTTGATAGCATCCTTGATCATGATGTGCTTGCTCAGCCCCGTGCGTTTCTCGACGGCCTCGACCTTCAGGATGCCGTCCAGATCCAAACCCATTCGGCACAGCACTTCATTCCCTTCGGCCACCGGCGTTAGCCCCTCAACGGTGAAGTTGCCCACCAGGATGTTACGCAGGGCATCCGAGTCGTCGCCCTGGAAGACAGACACTTCGATTACTTTCTGATAAGGCGCCGCGGTGAAATAGCGTTCCGTACGGGTCACGGGCAGGGGAGTGTTGCGTTTGATGATGGGGCGATAGCAGTACGGGTATGGCTCGCCGTCAACGATACCCAGGTGCGAGGGCCCGAACGAGTACGGCGAGACATCCACCAAGACCCGATCAACGTCGTGCCCTGCCAGTCGTGACGCAAGCAATCCCGCACCCAGAGCGACGCAAAGATCCGGATGAATGTCTTGGCGTACCGGCGCCCCGACGTGCTCCTCCAGCATTTCGCGGACCAGCGGCGTACGGGTCGAGCCTCCGACCAAGAGAATGACATCAATATCAGCGGGCTGTTTGCCGGCATCCTCAATCGTCTGGAACACGCTCTCCAGGGTTGATTCAACCAACGACCGGATCATGGCCTCGTACTCCTGACGGGATAGCTCCAGGTCCAGATGCAGCGACTTGCCGTCCGGGGCGGTTGCCAGGGCCTCTTCCCGCACCCGGGTGTATTGCTCGCTGCTCAGTCTCTTCTTGGCCTCTTCGGCGGCCCAGCGGAGTCGCGCGTAAGACACAGGGCTACGGTCCCGTAAATCAACGCCGTGACGTGTCTGGAATTCCCGCAGGAGCCGGTCCAGGATCAGATGGTCGAAGTCATCCCCGCCCAGGCTGTTATTGCCATGGCTGGCCAGAACCTCCGTCACATCACTCTCGATAGAGACGATAGAAACATCGAATGTCCCGCCGCCCAGGTCGTATACCATCGCCGTGCGGTGCGCGTCATCACCGAAGCCGTACGCCAGGCTGGCGGCCGTGGGCTCATTGAGTATGCGAACAACCTCCAGTCCGGCGATTTGTCCCGCCTCTCGCGTCGCCTGACGCTGAGCGTCGGAGAAGTAGGCCGGTACGGTAATGACCGCCTTGGTCACCTCCGCGTGCAGTTCCTGTTGAGCCCACTGGACCAATTCTCGCAGGATAAAGGCCGAGATCTCCGGCGGCGTGAAGGTCTTATTCCCGATCTCGAACCGTTCGTCGGTGCCCATCTTGCGTTTGACGCTTCGCACCGTCATCTCCGGATAAACCAACAATTGGTTCCTCGCCGCCTCCCCGATCAGCAACTGTCCTTGTGGAGAGAACCCCACGCACGACGGGAGCATCTTCGTGTCCACCGGACCGAGCACGCGCGGCCGGTCACCGACCAATGCTGCAACCTCAGAGTTCGTGGTCCCGAGATCGATCCCTACAATCACTTCGTTATGACTCATATTGCCCTCCCTGACCCGATAACACACTTTGTTGATCTTGCTGTGCTTGCTGTCGCTGTGCTGCGACTTTCACTTCCGCCGGCCGATAGGCCGTCTCGCCCCACCAATAACCCTGGCGATAAACCTCCAGCACCGTATCATCGGGGACATCAGATTCGCATGCGATATCAACTGCCTTCATGGTCACCGGGTCGAACGGTTGGCCGAGACAATCCATGGGACGAACACCAATCTGCGCGAAGGCATCGTCAAGAACCTCCTGGCAAAGAGTGTATCCTTTCAGCAGCGACCTGACCACCTCATCCCGTTGTTGTTCCCGAATGTCGGGCTGACGGGCAAAGAGTCTGCCTCGAATACGTCTCAAGAAGCCTGATTCCTGAACTGGCTCCGGCCGCTCGATCCAGGTCCTCGCCGACTCCGCCCCTCGAATCAGCCGATCTCGCATATCGATCAACGTCTCCAAAATGTCCTTCCAGGCCGCCTGCCTCCATGTCTCATTGGTCTTCTGCTCCTGCAGGTCCAAGGCGGCTTGATACCGCCCGAGCATGGCGGCAACCGAGCCCACCATCTCCTCCATGGGAGACAGACCATCGTGTAACTGCTTGAACGCGCGCCCCTGAAGCCGGGTCTCCTCGGTCATCGTGGTCACCGCCGACCACAAGGCATACAAGTCGCAGCCAGCCTCCGTTTCGCCGGAGCCCTCCGCCGGGGTGTCGGCCTGCAACTGCTCCAGGATTTCGGCCGAAATCCCCTCTATGGGCTGCTCGCCATCGAGAATCTCGTCCAGCCACAATTCGAAACGCCGCAGGATGCGCTCCCGGACGTGCGCTCGCCGCTCGCGGTAGTCGTCCCTCGGTTGGTCCTGGTCGGAGACCGGATAGACCTGAGATTCTGAGTCCGTCATCTTTGCTGTTCCTTACGTTGGGATTTCATCACGGCCAGCCACGGCTCCGGACCGATGTGGCGCCTTGTCGCAGGCACGTCGTCCAGTAGCGACTCAAGGGGCCTGTCCGGCGTCGCCCCCAGGATCAAATACTTGGCTCGCCGATAGGGGTCCTTCAGTTGATCATAGGCGTCCCTGATCTTCTCGAATTCGGGCCCACAGCGATCGGGCGGGTACTCTTTGACCTTTCGCATATAGGCCGCCCGGATCTCATCATCGCCCGCCTCCGGCGGCACATCGAGGATTGACCATGGGTCTTGTTCCTTTGGTTTCTGCTGCGATCTCACAAGTTCACTCCCAAACTGGCGGGCCCCAAGGAAACCCGTTCTTTCGTCCTATGCCGGAGCCGGAATCAAAGTTATTCATGGATTAGCGTCTCCGCCTTCTCTTCTTTCGTCGGCGGGGTTCCCAGGGGCGGCTGGGCAATTCGCCCCCGAACTTACCTGGCCCGTCGAAATCGACGTCGCCAAAAGGATCCATCCCTTCCTCCACAATAAGTTGCAGCAGGAGCTGCGCGATCTTGCTCTGCATCTCCGGATGCCGCGAGGCGATACGGTCGATCTCCTTGCGGCCCTTCGGCAGCTTGCCGCCATTGAGGCGGGCCATCGCCGCTGCAATATCCAGCAGTTCCGTTGGGATATTGGCGAACTCGGGCATCACCTCCCTGGCTTGCTGGAGAAGTTCCGCCTCGGAGAACTCCTCGCCGAGATCATCATCAAAGATGTCCTCGAAGAGATAGCGCTCCTTCGGAGCCGGACTCGCTTTACGTCGTGATCTCTGCCCTGGCGGTTCACCGTAACGGTTCGTTTCGCCTCGCGCATGCCGGCACGCCGGGCACTGGCATTGCCCTGTGGCTGCACGGCTTTGCCTGGCGCCGAAAACCGGCATCCGCGAGTTTTTCGGATACTTCCGGGTCCGGCGTTCAAACTTGGTGATTCGCTCGAGGGCCTCGTCATCCATGCGCAGGTCATTCATGTCGGCCAGGTCCGCTCCGAACGGACTCGACCATCCCCACGACCCCAGACCCTGGCGGCTTATCTCCATAATCTCGGCCACCAGATCCATGTCCCGTACGCGCTTTGCCAATGCCAGGGCAGCGGCGAAGCATTCCTGCCGTCGGACGTCCGAGAAATAGGGCAGACTTCTGCCCCGCAGGAACATGAATCGGGCCTGCTCCGGGCCGCCGCTTTGCAGGCCGTACCCGCAGCAGTAGTAGGCTACCTCCGACCAGTCACTTGTCAGGGCGGCCTCAGCCACCGTCAGCAGGCTTGTGTTGTCAAGCTCACAGTCAGACCGTTTGAGCCACTTTTTCAGCAGTGACGCCCACTTGGCGGGAAGGAGAATCTCGATATTCACATCCGTGCCGATCGGACACGTGCGCGTTATGGCGCCCAGGATGTCCTTTTCTTTGTACGCCGAAAGACACGTCTCCAGCGTTTTTGTCACCGGGCAGGAATACTGGCACTCATTGGTGGTACTCAGCAGCAAGATGGCTGCCGCCACCTGGCCTCCGAGAAGGTCGCGGATCTGGTTGTTGAGACGATCCGCCTCGACGTGATTGCCATCCAGCATGGCATGGAGCCACCGGAGCGATGCGATAAAGGCAGGCCGATCCTTCTCGCTGGCATGGGGCAATTCGTCTATCTGAACGAGGTCCTTCTCCACCAGGTTGAGATTGCGCTGTTCGAGGTGCCGGACGGCTTTGGCCACCAGCAGACGGAACCGGGCGCGCCTCACCTTGGGATCGATCCCGCCCAGTCTTTCGGCCTGCTCGATGTATTTGAGGGCCTTGTTGAATGCATTTCGTTGCTCGGCAGACTCCGCCAGGTGAATCAGGGGCCGTCCATCCTGCGGAAATGCGGCCGCCCACTTCAGCGCGACTGCGTCGGGCTTGAGGTCGCGCCGGTCCGCCATCTGAACGTAATCGAGCCAGTCTCTGTAGATGTTGGGATCTGATAGTAACGCACAGGCCCGATCATAGAGTCGTTCCGGGAATAGGAAATACAGGTCTGGCTTCTTGCCGGAACGCGCTGCCGACATCCAAGGCGGCTGGGATTCATCTTCGTCGTAGAAGTCCTCCAAATCGCCCGGATCGCGGCGATAATCCGTCTGCCTCTGCTGCAAATGATCCGGCGGGACGCGCCTCAGAAGCTCAGCCATGTGAAGGTACAGGAATGCGTTCTCCTGGCCGTCAGCAGCGAAGAGCCCTTCCTCGATCGCCGCACTGCGGAAATAGTCCCACAGTACGCACGCGCCCAGCGAATCGCCGGCGCCTTCTATAGCACGGGCGAAGAGCCGCCAGAAATAGGCATCGTGCAGCGACCGGCCTCCCAGGGCGTCAACTACCGCTTCCACCGGACAATCAGCCACGGACGCCTTGACGGAGATGTGCTGTTTGAGGCGTTCCAGAATCTGCGGGCACGCGCGTTCGCACACCAGCACCGTCTGTCGCATCTGCCGGTAAAGTTCACGGCCGCGCCCTCGAGAAAAAGCCTCGTCCAGCGCCCGCAACGCCGCACGCAGTTCAACGCGAGGTCCCGCCACCTTCTGCACCAAGCTGCGCCCGGCCTGTGTCGTTGGCCCGTCCAGCGATTCGGTCAAGATCGATCTTACCGAATCGGCAGCACGCGCCGGCGCGCAATCGTTATCGATAGCCGCCAGGAATCGCCGGCAGTCCTCGTCCTGGCCGCGATAAAGAGACGCAATCGCTCGGATCAGGGATTTCCAGCCAGCCAGAGGGCTTCGACGAGACACCTCCGGCAGAGCGACCACCATGTCGTCAACTTCACCGGTCGTTACGGCAGTAAAAGCGCGGGCTACGGCCGCTGCGGCCGTTCGCAAAGGATGATCTTGGGGCAGAGCCGGACATGCCGCCAGTGCTTGCACATCGATGAGTCCGCTTCGAATCGCCTGCTCGGTCTGACCACGTTTCTCCGGCGTTACGTTGGGATCGGCCAGGGGCGCCACCAACGCGGTCACGTCCCCGGTTCGGGCGGCTAAGTCGCGTCTCAGGTGGGCGAGCCGGCCGGCGGACTCCGGAAATCGCGAAACAACCAAGTCCGCCAGGGCCCTGGCCTCGGCAGTGAGATCCTTGGCCAACATGGCCTCAACGCGCGCGAGATAGGCGTCAATCAAAATTGATTTGGATTCGTCGTTGGCCACTTCCTTGTGAAACTGCTTGGCCTTCTCCAGCGCCGACTTGCTGCTCCGCCTCTCTATGGCCAGACGGATATCCCGAATCCGGACGGCCACGGAATCCGAACAGGCGGGTATCTGATCCGTCTTTGGAGACGACGAAGATTGCCGCAGCGGCACTACGGACACGCCCTTGGGCTTTGGGGACCCGTCCGCGACCTCAATCCATCCCGGCTTTCTCTTTCTCTTTTTTCTGCGGCCCATTCCGTGCCAATCCTCCGTGAGATCCACTCAATCCGTACCTGCGTAACAGCCCGCAGCCAACATCTTATCGTATGATCCGGGATCTCCCATTTACACTTCACAGAAACTCTTTGACACAATCGAAGCCTCACAATATCAAAATCTCATTGAGATTGCAGCAATTTTCTGGCCGCCACAGCGAGTTGTCTCGCAAAAAACGCCAAAAAAGTTGAACACTTATGTCGAGAAGCCACCCTTCTAACCATTTCTCGCTGCCTCAATTGAGAAGCGGGTTTCCGCTCGATTTGTTTATGCAGCACTTCTTGAACTTCTTTCCGCTACCACAGGGGCATGGGGCATTCCTGCCGACTCTCTGCTTGTTCGAAAGCATTACGGGCGGATTCAGCTTCGGCTGGTCAGGACTCGGCGAGTCTTGCTTTAGCTTTTCCAGAGCGAACTGCATCAAACCCACAGGATCGTCCCCTATCTCTTCAATCCGTCGGCGATGTTCCTCTTTTTCAGTCCTCTGGATAGCTCTCCATTCGTCGTATTCAAGAAACCGTTCTCCCATGATGGTACAGGTTTCCACCAGACAGTTCCTTAGTCCTCGGCTCTCAGAATCAAGAGTTCGGCCAAGAAGTAGTTGTCGTGCTTCCTCAATGCCTTTCAGGCTGAAGTGAGACAGCAAAGCGAATGCGAGGTTTACTCGAATACCTGTGTCTTTCTCCTGCCGCAACAGCTTCAGGCACGTCTCAACGGCAAGATCGGAGTGGATGTTCTCCAGCGGTTCGATGGCGTAGAGGCGAAAATAATGGGGAGACTTGGTGTAAATCTCGGAAACCGCGTTTATGACGGTTAGCGTGCCAATTCTGCTAAGCGCCTCGGCACATTCCTCGTTGAGCAAGTCGCCGCCATCTTCAACGAGCTTGGCAACGAGCATGGGAACGGTGGAATCCAGTTGCATCTCTCCGGCCAGTCGCACCATTAGTGGCTCCAGCCACTTCATCGGATTGTGGTGGTAATCCTCGATCTTCTGTTTCAAAACGTTATGGATCTTCTCCTCGCATTCGTCACCGCAGCGGGACAGGGCTTCCACAATGTGATTGGCATAGCCCAAGTTGACATCATTGATATACTGCTTGTCTTTGCCCTCCTCGCAGAATGCTTCCAATTCTCGCCAACAAGCCGCCTCGTCCCAGGAGAGCATCTGCAAACGCTCCGAGAAGGACGCACGCAGTCCTGGTAGAAAATGCGGGGACTCCAGGATTGCTGACTCGTTCGGTAAAAGGAGGGCGGCATCGGCTTTTGCCAGGACCATTGAGAGGTTGTAGGTGTAATTCTCATACTGGTCGCTCTGGCTGTTGTTCAGCTCGTCGATGATCCAGTCAATCGTATCGGCAGTTTGAGGCAAGTCCCTCGACAGACCGATCAGGTGATACGCATCTTCCCTGCCGAATGTCTCCACGGCCTTGATGACCAGCGGCATAACGGATGTGTCCGTTGAAAACGACTTGGCGAAGAATCGGATTGCCCTCTGCCGAATCTCTAGATCCGTATCGAGGATCGCTTCTTTGATTCTGTCTTCAGATAAACGCACTTCTACGACTCCCGTGAGTTATCCATGTTGTTCTGCCATCGGTGTCACTGATAGGTATTCTGATTATTCAACCGTACGAATGATTATACTCCCCGGTGTAAGGCAGATCAATGGAGAAGACAAGTCCTTACGCTGTTCCAGATGGCGATTTTTGGGTATACAGATCGTACAAGATTTTGACTCCAGCTTTGACTCCAACCTCATCATTCATTACACTTCCTGGAATTACATATTGACTGATTTTGGAGTAATAACTCATGCGTAACCTGGCTAACGGGATATTTCTTGTTCTACTTCTGATCGCTCTGGCAATCGTAGTATTTGTTTCAACATTAATATTTGTCGGGATTGGTTATGGTCTCTCTTGTATCCTACCTTTAAGCCTTTTCCAGGGTGCTTTGCTTTCTATAAGCACTGCATTCGTTTTAGTCCTAAGCATCTCAGCCATTGCAATAGCCAGACTGATTTCGCGGCAGACGGAATTGGAATACATGGATGACGACTACGATGAGGACTTGGATGGAGAATTCGATGACGACGATCAGGATGACGACATTGAGGACCTGCACAACAGACATCGCGTAGTCGAGAATACTGTGAAGATTGGGCGAAATAGGCTTTGTCCCTGCGGAAGTGGCCTTAAATACAAGCGATGTTGTGGCAAAGATGGATGAACCATACATGGGATTCATTTCGTCATAGATTCACTTTTGGGTCTCACCGCCCTGCACAATGGCCAAAACCTGATTTGGTTTCAGTGTGCACGAGCCCCGGCTTTGTGTCCCCCTCCGTGGAAAAAAGACTTATAGAAGTCCTGTCACGCTTCACAAGTCGAACTCAAAGAGAGAGATATCTATCGGGATAGGGAAGGACATGCGGGATCATATCCAGCAGTTCGGCTGCTCCCCCAACCTCCCATATGATGGAGTGGTACGTAAGAAAAAGCGATTCATGCATAAATTTGCATGAATCGCTATGATGAGTTAAGCGTTCAGAATTTTGTCAGCTATTTCCTTGGATGTCCCTTTAATACACAGGCTGCGCCAATCCCTTATCAAGCAGTTCTTGATTCAGATATAGGCCATCTGAACAAATACGTTCATATGAGCTTACACCCGGTAAATAGTGATTTTTGATGGGCAGCAATTCTACATGCTGAGTCCATGTCAATTTGGCCGCTGGCGGCCAAATCTCATTGGAAAGGGATCGACAAGAACGCAGAGATTATTGAACCACAGAGATCACCGAGGTCGCAGAGATGGTTCGCAGTTGCTGCGAATTGTGTGTTCGTTTTATGGGAAGTGAAGAAGAATGGGAAGAGGTTCGAGCGTTGCTCGAATTTGGGTGTTTTCTTTTGCCGCAGATGGATAGGATGGATACAGATATCAGTGACGTTGCCACTGATTTTGGGGCCATATACTGTGACATTGCGCACT